>CAUWEA010000005.1:0-65008 GCA_963557735.1 uncultured Faecalimonas sp.
CGATAAAGAGCGGCATCTGCAGCATATATGCCGTGGACGCCACAAATCCTCCAAGCGCCAGAGATCCGGTATCTCCCATAAAGACACTGGCAGGATAAACATTAAACAGCAGAAATCCGAGCAGCGCCCCCACAACTGCGCAGGTCACCGGCTCGATCCCGCTTCTCGTTCCGACTGCCACGACAGTAAAGAACGTCGCCACAAGCACCGTCACACTAGATGCCAGCCCATCAAGCCCATCTGTAAAATTCACCCCGTTCACAGTTCCGATCACGACAACGAACAAAAGCGGAATCGAGAGCCATCCGATATCCAGATATTTTCCGCTGGAAAACGGGATCAGAAGTGTCAGCGGAACATTTGTCACCTTCACAAGATAATAGGCAAACACCGCGGTCACAACGATCTGAAGCGCCATCTTCTGTTTTGGAAACAGTCCGTCTGAGCGCTTCATCACAACTTTCAGATAATCATCGAGAAATCCGATCAGCCCAAACCCAAGCGTCACAAACAACACCGGTATGATCTTCGGATATTCCTTTATATAAAATGCCGACGTGACAAGTACACTTCCCAGGATGATCACGCCACCCATCGTAGGCGTTCCTGCTTTTTTCAAATGTGACTGCACACCCTCTGTCCGCTCTGTCTGTCCCATCTTCAGCTTTCTGAGAAACGGGATCACAACCGGTCCCATCAGCAGACTTAGCACAAAAGAAATCAGTACTGGTACAATTATTTTATAATCCATAGATACACCCTTTCACTCTTTTGTTCTCATTTCGTTTCAACTCATACAGTATACTTCATTTCCTCCCCATTTTCAACTACTCCTCCTCTTTTGTTTCACTGACCGGTCCTCTTTCAATCCCAAGATACGGCAGAATATTGTCGAAAATATCCCGGATCACCGGAGCTGCGATCGTTCCTCCATAATAGATTCCCTGCGGATCGTGGATCACCGCCATCCCAAGTACCTGCGGATCATCTGCCGGAGCAAATCCGATAAAAGAAGAAATATATTTATTCGCACTTCGCGGAAGCGTCTGGGATGTTGCCGTCTTCCCTCCGATCTTATAGCCGTCGATATACGCATTTTTCCCGGAGCCTTCTGAGACAACACTCTCAAGGATCGCGCGCATTGTCGCAGAAGTTTCTTCTGACACAACGCCTTTTCGCTCTTTGTACGAAAAGGTTTCCAGTTCATTTCCTTCCCGGTCCAGAATCCCTGCCCCAAAGTGCGGCGTCACCCGCACCCCGCCGTTGATGATCGAGCTTACGGTCGTCGCCATCTGTACGGGCGTAATCTGGAAAGACTGCCCGAAACTCATTGTCGCCAGCTCCACTGCTCCGATATTTTCCTTCTTATGCATGATCGTTCCTGCCTCCCCGGGAAGATCTACCCCGGTCAGATCCATCAGTCCGAACTGGCGGAAATATTCACAGAACTTATCTGCACCGAGGCGAAGCCCGATATCGATAAATACCGGGTTGCAGGAATTCTGAACCCCCTGCACAAAGGTTTCCGCCCCATGTCCGCCAACTTTGTGACAGCGGATTTTCCGGTCTTCCACCATCCGGTACCCCGGACACTGAAACGTATCCGCAAGACTTACCACCCCGGCCTCCAGACATGCTGAGGAGGTAATGATCTTAAAAGTAGACCCCGGCTCATACGTATCATTGATACAGCGGTTTCTCCACATCCGGTTCAACAGATCCTGCTTTTTCTCCGGATCCGCAACATCCACATCTGACAGTTCTTCGGCACTTGCCGCAAGGAATTCCCCGGTCAGCGTAAAAGGGTCATTGAGATTAAATTCCGGCACATTGACCATCGCCAGGATTTCTCCGTTCTTCGGGTTCATCAGAAGGATCGATACCCCGTCCGCCTGCTTCTCCTCCATTACCTTCTGTGCCGCCTGCTCCGCATATTTCTGGATATTATAGTCGATCGTAAGCCGCAGCGTATTCCCTGGCATCGGCTCGATCCGGTCTTCTGCGATTCCTTCCAGCTCGATTCCTCTTGCATCTGTTGTTGTCAGGATCATCCCGTTTGTTCCTTTTAAATAATCTTCGTATCTGACTTCCAGCCCGATGATTCCCTGGTTATCGCCTCCCGTAAATCCAAGCACCTTCGATGCCAGTTCCTCATGCGGATAGTACCGTTTAAAATCCTCATCCACCTTCACCCCTGCAAGGTCATAACTGCGGATCTTATCCCCGGTCTCCTTAGGCACGTTTGTCTTTACACGCTCCATCGAAGAAACCTTTTCCACACGCTTCCTCACCGTCTCCGGATCCAGTTCCAGCTCCTTTGCAAGTACCTCGGTCACACGCTCCTTCTCTTTGATCTGACTGTGGATCACAGAGATCGTACAGACTGTTCGGTTTGTCGCCAGCACTTTCCCATTCCGGTCCACAATCTCTCCCCTGGCCGCTTTGATCTCACGCTCTCTCTCATGGAGCGATTCCGCTTCTTTCTGGTAATATTCTGCATCAAAGATCATCAGATAACACAGCCGCCCGATCAGTCCCAGAATCACTATGACTGCCGCAAGAAAGACCACAAACACTTTTCTCTTATTATAGGTCTTATTTTTCATAAAAAAACCTCACAGAAGTTGTTTTTATAATTTATTAACACTTCTGTGAGGTTATTCACATTCCATTGGACAAAAATTTTCATAAGATCTGCAGATCAGTACCCTTCCTCCATGCCTCCGGAGCCATCCTCATATACTCCACCCTCATAGGAACCATCTCCATAGTTTCCCTCTTCATAAGACGGATCTCCATAAGATTCTTCTCCTGCATTTTCCCCGTAAGAGTCATCCTGCACTGACTGATCCTGCGCTGTCTCTCCGCCGGAGGTTTCTCCTTCATACATCTCTTCCCCGGAAACTTCTTCTGACTCCATCTCTGCCGGCTGATCCGCTTCCGGATCTTCTGTCGGTTCCGGAGCTTCCACCGGCTGACCGTCGATCGTGGAAATATTCAGATACGGAAATGCTTCTTCCATAATACTGCGCGCCAGATTCAGCACGAGCATACTGTCTTCCTGGGATTCTGTATTTGGCTCATCGATCACAACATAGATCAGCACCTCCGGCTCATCCTGCGGTGCATATCCGATAAAGGAAAGAAGATGCTTTCCACTGTTTCTCGGATATTTCTCAGCAGTACCGGTCTTTCCTCCGATATCATATCCGTCGATCGCAGCCGGCGCACCGGTTCCGGTTCCTTCCATAACCATCTTCATATACTGTTTAACCAGCGTCGATGTATTCTCGGAGATCACACGCTTCTTCAGAACGGACTCTTTTGTCTCGATCACATTTCCATTTTCATCCTGGATCTGTTTCACCACATGAGGTTCGTAATAGTTTCCGCCATTGATCAGAGCCGACATTCCCGCGATCATCTGCTCCATCGTCACATTAAAATTCTGCCCGAATGAGTTCGTTGCAAGATCCACCGGACCTACCAGTTCCGGATCCTGCAGGATCCCTTCTGCCTCTCCCGGCAGATCGATCCCGGTCTGGGCTCCAAAGCCGAAAATACTCTGATAACGGTAGAAATCTTCTGCACCAATGACCTTGATCATCTCCATCATCGCTACGTTACATGAATTTGCAATGGACTGGGCAACGGTCTGCGTGCCATGTCCCGCTGTATAATGACAGTTGATCGGATCTGTGTCCTCTGCCACAACAAGGGAACCTCCGCAGGTATATACTTCATTCCCCCTGATCTTACCGGTCTCAAGCCCTGCCGCAACTGTAAATGGCTTCGCCGTTGATCCCGGCTCATAAGAATCACTGACACAGAAATCTCTCCACAGATTATTGAGGATCTCTACTTTTTCCTCCTCTTTCATCTTCTTTAACTCTTTTTCAGTGTAGTATGCAGAAATATCACGCGGCTTGTTCAGATCAAAATTAGGATACGATGCCTGCGCAAGGATCTCCCCGCTCTGAGGGTCTGCAATGATGACCGCTGTGTTGAGACTTCCGTTTCCTTTCTCTGCATTGTTTCTGTAAGTCTTATCAAACTCTAAAATATGCTTCTCTACAATCTTCTGAAGTTCTGCATCGATTGTGGAAACGATCGTGTTTCCATTCTCCGCCTCCTTGATCGTACGTTCAAGAAGCGCTCCTTCTTCAAGGTACCCGTACTCTCTTCCGTCTACCCCGTTTAAGATCGCATTGTAAGACGCCTCAAGCCCGATCGTTCCTACATCATCCGCATTGGAAAAACCGATCACATCACTCGCCAGTGAATTGTATGGGTATTTTCTGATATAATCTTCTTCCAGCCAAATACCTTTGACGTTTGGATGTTTCTCTTCATCTTCATCGATCGCCTCAAATTCCTTTGCCGTATCATAATCTACCCCTTTGAGCATCACATTATAGCGGCTCTCCGGGCTGGATTCGATCAGTTCCTCTACATCCTTTTCTGCAATTCCAAAGCAGTCCTTCAGCACTTTGATCGTCGGCTTTTTATATTCCTTCTTCTCAAGCATCGCTTTGACATCCAGGATCACATTGTAGACCCGCTCGCTCGTCGCAAGCTTTGTCCCATTGCGGTCCACGATGTCCCCTCTCCGAAAGAGGATCACCCTGCTGTCATACTGCTGCTGGTCCAGAACGACTTTCGTATATTTCTCGCCGTTCATCGCATTGATCTGTATAATTCTTCCAATTAAAATAGCAAAAGCCAGCACAACTAATGAAAATAATAGTACTAGCTTTTTCTGCATAATCTTCGAAAATTTTCTTTTTAAAAAATGAAATGAGTTACGCTTTCTTCTTTTGGACATTTTCTCACCTTTTACTCAGAAACTTTACTTGACTGTGCTAATATTCCATTTTCCGGTATCTCTTCATACTGTTTCACATAGCTGCTTGTAGGGCTGTCATACTCGATGACCTGCTCCGGCGAAGCCGGCACCATACCAAGCTCTTCCACAGCACGCTTCCGAAGCTCCTCTAAGTCTACGCTGTCTGTCGCAGCATTGTACATCGCTGTATTTTCTTCCTTTAACTCTGTCAGTTCACTTTGAAGTACAGCGATCGCTTCTGAACGGCTCGTAATCTCAGACTGAAGCTGAAGATATCTGACACAAATAAAGAGTGCTGCGATCGCAGCGATCGATAAGAACAACACATAGCCTTTGTTCATATCCAGCGCTCTTTTTCTATTTTTATGTACTTGTTTACTCACCTTTTTCGGTTCTGAAGGCTGTAATGCTGTCTGTCTGTCTATACTGACTTTCGGCTGTCGTACAGTGTTTCCATATACGTAAGCTTCTCCTCTTATCGCCATTACAATCTCTCCTCTTTCTTTTTATACTTTCGTATTCACATGCCGCTCAAAAATTCTAAGCTTCGCGCTCTTCGACCGGCTGTTCTCTTCTAATTCCTGTTCGCCAGGCAAGATCGGTTTTTTCGTGATCACTTTCCCCTTCGATACATTTCCACAAACGCATACAGGAAAATGGCTTGGACAAGTACAAGGATTCTCATTCTTCTTAAATATTCCCTTCACGATCCGGTCTTCCAATGAGTGAAATGTAATGATACAGATCCTTCCATTATCATTCAGTAAATCAATCATCTCATCTAGTGTATCTCTGAGTACTTCCAGTTCCCGGTTCAGCTCGATCCGGATCGCCTGAAACGTCCTCTTTGCCGGATGTCCCGTGTTCTTTTGGAATTTCATCGGAATCGCATGTCGTATGATCTCGCATAACTGCCCCGTAGTTTCGACCGGCGCTTTTTCTCTCTCCATCACGATATGTTTTGCAATGTTCTTCGCGAACTTGTCCTCCCCATAATCGCGGATGATCCGAAACAGCTCCATCTCACTGTATGTATTGACGATATCACGCGCCGTCTTCTCCTGGCGCCTGTCCATCCTCATATCTAACGGGGCATCAACACGATAAGAAAATCCTCTTTCTGCCGTATCTAACTGATAAGATGATACGCCCAAATCAAGGATTATCCCATCGACTTTGTCAATTCCTCTTTCCCGAAGCCTCGACTTCATATCACAATAATTGCTTCTGATTATCGTGACTCTCTCCCCGAAGCCGACTAACCGGACACTCGCCGCTTCAATCGCCGCCGCGTCCTGATCTATTCCTATAAAACTCCCCTTGTCATTTAATCGCTTACATACCTCTTCGGCATGCCCGCCACCACCAAGCGTTCCATCTACGTAAATGCCGTCTGGCTTGATGTTCAGACCATTTACCGTCTCTTCCAGTAATACTGACTTATGCTTGAATTCCATATTGTCCTCCATTTCTAACGATAGAAAGCATTGCTTGCTCTCTTTCTATTGTTATGAATTAGATGCCAAGCCCTAATTCTTCCATGTGACCGGCAATATCATCCATATTTGCTTCTACTTCAGCATTACTTTCATCCCATTTTGCCTTGTCCCAAATCTCAACCCGATCCAGCACCCCTACCAGAACGACTTCCTTTTCAAGACCGGCAAAATCTCTCAGGGCTGAAGAGATTAAAACTCTTCCTTGTTTGTCAAGTACGCCTTCCACTGCGCTCCCAAGGAAAAAGCGCGTAAAAGTTCTCGCGTTCTTGTTTGTAAGCGGTAAGGTTCTGAGTTTGTCTTCAAAAAGCTTCCATTCATTGTCCGGATACACAAATAAGCAGTTATCTAACCCTTTTGTAATTACAAAACTTTCACCAAGTATCTCCCGAAACCTGGCAGGGATAATTAATCTGCCTTTTGAATCAATACTATGATTATATTCTCCAGTCAACATGAAGGTCACCTTCTCCCGAAACGGTCTGCCACTTCACTACCATTTCGTACCACTTTTCACCACTTTCTACCACTTAGATTCATTGTACCCCACTTTTTACTTGATTTCAAGCCTTTTTTTCAGTTTTCTGGTTTTCATTTCAAAAAAACTGTTTCATTTCACTCTCTGCCCTTTTTTGCCGTAAAAAAGGATTTTGAGACAGCTTTCCTGACAAAGCCGTCATAGGAAGAGAGAGCCAGAAAAGGCACTCTGTCCTTACCTGGCTCCCTGTTCTTACGCTCCCTGCAGATATTCTGTTACTGCGCTATAATCAACTTCATAGGACTGTCTTGGCTGGCTGTCCGTGTAAGTGTTATATGCAGAATAACCGATCCATCCAAGCACTGCCACACACACGACAGATACGACTGTCTTTCTGACTGTGTTCATAACCTTCTGGCGGTGCAGCATTTTCTTTCTGTTCGCCTTTTCTTCTTTGTATCTGTTTACCTTTTCCTGACTCATCCCAGTCACTCCTTTGCAATCTTTTTCTTATATTACAACGATGATCCCGCCATCATTTGCGTACATACTGCTAATTCCCGCTGTATCCAAAATGACTACATCTTTTACTTTTGTATGTTCTCTGATCATCCCTGCAACCGCCTCTGCTCTCTCCCTGCAGTTGCAGTGGGCGATCCCGAGCACTTTTTCTTCTCCGTTTTTCAGATGCTCCACAACTGTCTCTGTCATCTTTGCGAGCGCTTTCTTTATGCCCCTCGCCTGACCAATCTGGCAGATCGTCCCTTCCGGAGTGGATCCCATCACCGGCTTGATGTTCAAAGCACTTGCCACAAGCGCTTTTACTCCTTTTAATCTTCCGTTTTTCTTCAGCGTCTCCAGTGTCTCCAGGACAAAATAAGTGTTCTGGCTTTCTATATACGCTTCCACTGTGCGGACTACTTCCTCAAATGCCATTCCGGCATCTTCACATTCCTGAATCTTCAGAGCGATCAAAGACTCGCCTACAGACGCTGACTTTGAGTTAAAAATATGGATCTCTTTCTCCCCATGCTCCTCCTCGTACAGATTCTTCCCGAGGACTGCACTGTTGTAAGAACCACTAAGTTCTTCTGACAGTGTAACAACATACACCCGCTCCGCCTCACAGAGATAACTTTGCATATATCTCTCCGGAGAAGGGCAGGATGACTTCGGACATTCCGAACTTGCCGCGATCTTCGCGAGAAATTCCTTCTGGTCAAAGTTCTCATCATCTATGATCGTATTGCCCTCTAATTCTATACTCATTGGAACGGACTCGAAACATCCGCTCTTTTTCATCTCTTCTGTCAATTCTCCACAACTGTCCACAACAATTTTATAATTCATTCTTGATCCCTCCCAGATACCAGTTCTTGTGATACTCGATCATCGTTTCATGTAGTTTTTAATACTACATTATAATACCACACTGTCTGATATATGAAAAGATTTTTCTTAAGTTTCCTCAAACTTTATCGCGCGCGAAACTCCCAGCGCCAGCCCCATCTCCGACATCAAAAACAAGATTGACGTACCTCCGTAGCTGAAAAACGGAAGTGTGATACCGGTTGTCGGAATCAGGTTTGTCACAACCGCGATATTTAAAATAACCTGAAGTGCAATGTGGGTGAAAATTCCGGTCACGATCAGCGATCCATACAGATCCGGAGCATTCTGCGCAATGAACATCAGCCGGTATAACAACATTCCAAAAAGGATCAAAATGACGATCGCACCAAAAATTCCAAGTTCCTCACAGATCGCCGCGAGGATCATATCGTTTTGTACTTCAGGGATCGCCGAAAGTTTCTGGACACTGTTTCCAAGTCCTTTTCCCCAGAACCCACCGGAACCGATCGCGTAAAGTCCCTGCATTACCTGGTATCCGCCTTCTGCCATATGCTTATCCGGCTGAAGCCATGTAACGACACGCTGGATACGGAAGTTGTCACTGGAAGAAAGCTGTACCAGGATCACGACTAGCAGAAGTCCGACTGCGATGATCCCTCCGACTGCAATCTTAATAAAAGGCTTCGTCTTCGGGTGCGCCACAAAGATCATACCGCAGACGATCCCGGCCACGATGATCGCCGTACTTAAGTTATCTGTAAAATAAAACACACTGAACGCGGAAAATCCGCCATAGACAAGTACTCTTGTCACACCGGCGCTTGTCTTAATATACTTTCCAAGCTGACAGATGATGTACGGAATAAAAAGGATCACCGCAATCTTCGCCACCTCGGACGGCTGCATCTGAAGCGGCGTATCCTTAATCCCAAGCCATCTTCTTGATCCATTTGACTCGATTCCAAGCGGAGACCAGCGCACAAGCACCATCAGAAAGATCGAAATATAGTAAATTGTCTTTGCAAACGGTGCATAGAGATGGTAATCAATCTTCGAAATAATGATCATCACCACAAAACTTGCCACCGTGATCAGCGCCTGCTTTCGAAACAGAAACATCCCGTCACCGTTATTTGCTGCCTGCGAATTATACGCACTGGCGCTGTACAGCATGATCAACCCAAAACAGATGATAAAGATCAAAACTGCAAGCAGGTTATAATCGAAATATTCAATTTTCTTTCTTGCCCCTCCCCGGGGGATATTCCTACGTGTTGCCATCCATTTCTCCTGTTCTGTACTTTCTATCTGTTACCTGCTGCCGGATGAACCGGCTTTCCATTTGCAAAGAAGCGGTCATACCAGAGCAGGAAAATATAGACTGTCCATATTTTTCTGCTGTTGTCAAACTTACCTGCACGGTGCTCTTCCAGAAGCTTCTTCAGATACCCTGTATCAAAGAACTGTTCGGCTTCTTTTGTCTCAAACATCTCCAGGACACGGTTATAATATCTCTCTTCCTTCAGCCAGACACGGATCGGAATTGGAAATCCTAATTTCTTCTTCTCCGCTGTATAGCTTCGGATCTCCCGGTCTGCCGCCGCCCGGAGTGCGATCTTTGTGCGAGGTGCATCGATCTTATACTTCTGCGGAAGGCTCTGTGCAACCTTCATCACTTCTTTGTCGAGAAATGGAACTCTTACTTCCAGCGAATTCGCCATTCCCATCTTGTCGCCCTTCATCAGGATGTCATGTACAAGCCACAGATGCATATCCAGATACTGCATTTTCGTCACCGGATCTTTGTCCTTTACCCGCTCATAGATCGGCGCTGTCACTTTCATTGTATCCGGTCTTCTGCTGTTTTTCAACAGTCTTCCCGCTTCTTTCTCTGTGAAAATATATGCATTTCCAATATATCTTTCTTCCAGTGTCTTCGAATGGCGGATCAAAAAGCTTCTCCCTTTCATACCGCGCGGAAGACAGTTCTCTGCAAACAGTCCGAGCGCCCTGCGGATCGGCTGCGGAATCTTATTGAATCCGGTATACTCGATCGGCTCACAGTAAATCTGGTATCCGCCAAACAACTCATCCGATCCTTCCCCGGACAGCACGACCTTCACCTTTTTTGCCGCCTCTTTGCTCAGAAAATACAGTGCGATCGCAGCAGGATCTGCGACCGGCTCATCCATGTAATACTGGATATCGGAAAGGCTGTCCCAGTATTCCTCCGGCTCGATGATCTTACTGTCATTTTTCACACCGATACTCTCGGCGAACTCTTTCGCATCTTTGATCTCGCTGTATTTCTCCTGCCCGAATCCAACTGTAAATGTCCGGTCTACCTCTCCTAAATATGCCATATAACTGGAATCCACTCCGCTTGAAAGATAAGATCCTACTTCCACATCACTGATCTTATGCATTTTGACAGACTCTCTCATCACGCGTTCTACGTCATCAACGACTTCTTCAAACGGCTTGTCCGTCTTTCCGTGGAAATCCGGCTCATAGTAACGTCTGATCTCAAGCGTTTCCTTTTGATAGGTAAAATAATGTCCCGGCTGGAGACAGAACACCCCTTTAAAAAATGTCTCATTTGTCGGCACAAACTGAAATGATAAATAATCTGCAAGCGCATCCTCGTTGAATACTTTATCAAACTTCGGATGCTCCACGAACGATTTGATTTCCGATCCAAATAAAAACGTACCGTTCATCTGCGCGTAGTAAAACGGCTTGATCCCGAAAATATCACGCGCACCAAAAAGTTTCTTTTCCGTTCTGTCCCAGATCACAAATCCATACATTCCGCGCAGACGGTCTACAAGCTGTTCTCCCCATTCCTCATACCCATGCAGCAGAGTCTCCGAATCTGTATGTGTCACAAATGTGTGTCCGGCAGCGATCAGTTCCTCCCGAAGTTCCTGATAATTATAGATCTCCCCGTTAAATACAAGCACCTTCGTCCAGTCTTCATTGTAGAGAGGCTGATCCCCTGACTCAGAAATATCGATGATGCTCAGTCTGCGGAACCCAAGTGCCGCATCGTCATCAAGAAACTGTCCGGCGCTGTCCGGTCCACGGTGCACGATCGTATTCATCATATTTTCAAGCACCTGTTCTTTATTGTCGACCTTCCCGACAAATCCTATAAATCCACACATAATTATACTCTCCTTTTGTTCTGTTTCCAATCATACTTTTTTATTATACCCTCCCTCCACACCGATTGCAATTTTTTTATTCTGTTTCTGTCACTACTGACAGTTTCTCCGCATACGCGCACGATTTTTCTGTGAAAACATAGAATAATATCAGATAGAACAAGAAAGGAAGACTGGATATGCAGAATTATCATCCGAATAATTGCAGCTGCCGGCAGACACCGGAAGATGGAAGATACTCTTCCACACAGTACGTTTCCCGCCCGCAGGCAACTCCATGCTGTGACAGAGAAGACAGTCTGGACGGCATGCCACTTGCGATGGCTTACGTTCCATGGCAGACCTGGCAGCGTATTTACGATGCCGAAAAAGGATTTTGCCGGGGAACGATCTTTGAAGAACTCGACAAACCATTTCATGGGATGGGAGGTTGTAATCGATGACAAACAGTGCACCTTGCCGCAAAGATCTTCTCTGCCTGATCAACCGGGTAAGCTTCGCCGTCGATGACGTCAGGCTCTTCCTCGACACACATCCGTGTGATGCCAACGCACTCGCTTATTTCCACGAGTACAGCAAACTTCGCAACCAGGCGCTCAAAGAATATGCAAAATATTACGGACCACTGACGGTCGACACGACCATGACCTCCTGCACAGACAGATGGAACTGGATCAACGAGCCATGGCCATGGCAGGAAGGAGGATGTTAATCGATGTGGAATTATGAAAAAAGATTACAGTATCCCGTAAAGATCACACAGACCAACCCGAAGATCGCCCAGGTGATTTTGAGTCAATTTGGCGGTCCTGACGGCGAATTGGCCGCTTCTATGCGCTATCTCTCCCAGAGATATACGATGCCGTACCGGGAAGTGATCGCAACGTTGACGGACATCGGCAGCGAAGAATTAAATCACATGGAGATTGTCTGCTCCATTGTTCACCAGCTGACCCGCAACCTCTCACCGGAAGAGATTGAAAAATCCGGCTTTGACAAATATTATGTCGACCATACACTCGCACTCTGGCCACAGTCAGCTGGCGGAGCTCCATGGACAGCGACTTACTTCCAGTCAAAAGGCGATCCGATCACGGACCTCCATGAAGACATGGCTGCCGAACAGAAAGCACGCACCACTTACGACAATATCCTGAGACTTGTCAAAGATCCGGAAGTCTGTGATCCGATCCGCTTCCTCCGTAAGCGGGAGATCGTCCACTACCAGCGCTTCGGTGAAAGTCTTCGGATCGTCCAGGATCATCTGGACAGCAAGAATTTCTACGCTTTCAACCCGGAATTTGACCTGAAATCCTGTTTTAAATGTGACACCAAATAGATGTGATACCAAATGAGATTTCTCCTGATTTAAAACATCTCTTCCCCTGCTAGATCTAAAAAGAGCATTCCGCAGGAATGTTGTGTACAGATACACTGCACTTCTCCCGGAATGCTCTTTCCTTCTTGGTTATTTATCTGTTTCTGGTCTTTCTTTATCTTCCAGGCATTCTTGTTTCTTCCTGTTTTTCGCTCAGAACAACTTCTACTTCTTTTTCTTCATAAGATCCATCTTTTCCTGGTACTTCCACGGTTAATGTCACAGTCTCTCCGACACGATAGTAGGAAAGTAAATTCTGTAAGGTTGCCATACTGTCTACACTGCTTCCATCAAGTTCTGTGATCACTCCTCCGCGCACAAGACCAGCTTTCTCAGCACCGGTTCCTTTGATGACGTCTCTGATATAAACTCCGGTCGGCATACCATATAATTCAGCGCTTTCCGCCTCAACGTTTGTGATCTCAACACCCAGAAATCCTCGTTCCTCTTCCGGCACCTGTTCTCTTGTCTCTTTGTTCATCAGTGTTGTGATCGTCTCATTTGCATCAGAGATCGGAATTGCGTATCCCATTCCTTCTACTGCATCACTGCTTACTTTCGCTGTATTGATACCGATCACTTCCCCATTTGCATTGACAAGGGCTCCACCACTGTTTCCTGGATTGATCGCAGCATCTGTCTGGATCAGATCTGCATCAAATCCTTCCATATCGATCTGTCTGTTCAGCGCGCTGACAATTCCGGTTGTGACAGACTGTCCGTATCCAAGCGCATTTCCGATTGCGATCGCAGGCTCACCAACCTGAAGTTTCGTGGAATCTCCCAGTGTTGCTACTTTGATCTCATCCATTGTTTCCTCTTCGACATTTTCCAGCGGAACTGCGATGACTGCAAGGTCTTTGGATGCATCTGTCCCTTTGATCTTTGCCTCTGCGCTTGCTTCATTGATAAAGCTGACCGTCAGCGTAGTGCTTCCTTCTACAACATGATTGTTTGTAACGATCAAAAGTTCTGTATCATTCTGACCGATAATGATACCGGAACCACTGCTCTGTACTTCCTGGCTGCTCGTTCCTCCAAAGAAGCTCTGCACCTGCTGCACGCTCATATTTGTGATCGATACAACTGACGGCATCACACTGTCTACCACTTCTGATACGTCTGATGTCACTGTGCTTGACGTTCTCGTCAGAGAAGTGCTGTCCACCTTCTTATCGGAAGATTTCTCACTCTTTACTTTCTCGCCGAAAATTGCATTTCCAACAAGGTTCGTTGTCTGGAACGCAGCGCTTGCGATCACTCCAAATGCCACCGCAAAGCAAAGTCCTCCGGCAATCTTTGCCACCTTTTTATGATCACGTGGTTTCTTTTCCTTTTTTCTGTGGGAAAAATCCGGATCCTGCTGACCAAAGTTCATATCCGGTCCTCCATTTCCCATTGTCTGATGTTGAAACTGATCGTTTGGTGTATTGTAATTATATTGATTGTCCATAAACAAGTCTCCCTTCCTTTTTCATATTCTTTCGCTTTTCTGAGTCTTAGTATAAGCGATATTTGTGATAGAATTGTGTTCTCTTCGTTAAAAAAAAGTGTTTTTCCATACATACTTTCCAAAATCTTCTCACCGGCTCAAAAAATCCGAAGATCATTTTCTCAGCTGTTTACAGAAATAAAAAGCTGCTGCAGTTCAGGATGCAGAGAAAAAGTGTTCCCAATTCTGTTCTCACTTTTTCCGCAACCCTTTGTTCTGCAGCAGCTCATTCTGCTATCCTTTTGTCTTTCTGAAGTCAGGAGCTTACCTTTCTATCTTAGTCAAGATCTATGAAATCCATCGAGAAGGTTTTGGAACGGTCATCATCCTCATCCTCGTAGTCCTCTTCGTCAAAATCGTCTTCATAATCTTCTTCATAAAGATCGTCTTCGTAGTCGTCTTCATAAAGATCTTCCTCCTCGTACGCCTCATCGTACTCGTCATCATCGTAATCCGCATCCTCGTAGTCGTCTTCCTCTCCCGGATCATCAAATTCTTCTTCCACTGCTTCCTGATGACGACGTTTTTTTCCTCTGAGAACCGGCCTGTCCTCGAATTCTTCCTCATCTTCCGGCATTCCGAACATTTCCATTTCATCCAGTTCCCGGTTACGTCTGTGAAGCTTGACCGCAAGGATCAATACCATCAGAAGGAGAAATCCGACAATGGCTGTCACTCCGATCACAGACTGCATCAGATGTCCTTCCAGAAAGTTCTTGATCTTTCCCTTTATCCCGGATGCATCTTCTTTCTCTGCCTCCGGTGCAATAAATCTCTGATAAGTTCCTTCCTTGGAATCATACTGGTACAACTGTTTTTCGCCTTCACTGTTCTCTGCATAGACGATATAGTACGAAGATTTATCTTCATCCTGCCATACCGGATATGTCTGTCCATTCAAAGTCAGTTCTGTGTCTACATAGTTGTCCGAGAGTTCCTGATCTGGTTTTTCCGTAAGGAGCGTGATCTTATATGTATCTGAGATCTCGATCATATCTCCCTTCGAACCTTCCTCCGGATCCTGCTCTGCTCCCTCTGCCGGTATCTGTTCTCCCTGAAGCGCTGTGATCGCGGAACTTCCTGCTTCAACTTCTGCAAGTTCTGTCCCCTCACTGGAGGTCACCTGATAAGATGCAACCTGGATAGACAGATCTCCCGCCTTTAATACTTTAAATTTCAGTGTTGTTCTCAGTTCTGCTGCTGTTCCGTCTCCTTTTCCGGTATAAATGAGTGTTCCTTTTTCACTCCCCTCAGTGACACCTTCGGCTCCCTCAAACTGCAGCGCACTGGCATCATAAGTCAGAGTAACACTCGCCTCTCCGATCGCACCTGCAGACGCGGCCACTGCAAATTTGACTTCCGCAGTGTCTCCGGTCTTCACACTTCTTCCCGTTTCCTCTGTCAGATCAGAAAACATGATGCTTCCGTCTGCCGCCAGTGTCTGAAACGGCAGGAGCGCAGCCAGTGTAAGTGCTGCCAGAACTGCTTTTACTTTTTTCATTTTCATGATTTACACTCCCCTTTCATTGAAAACTTTATGCCTGCTTTCAGGATCAGATCAGATCGATCCCTCTTCTTTTCCCACTTTTCTTATCGTAGAATCCTTCTTCTTCATCGATCATATTTTCATAGACATTTCGTTCCAGCTCATAGTCATCATCGTCATAATAGCCTACCAGATCTTCATATTCCTCTGATTCATAACGGATCTCATCATCCGATCCATCATAATCCTCTTCGTCATAATCCTCCTCGTAGTCATCTTCATAATCGTCTTCGTAATCGTCCTCATAGTCATCGGACTCGTCGTAATCATCTCCGTAGTCGTCCTCGTAATCGTCGGACTCGTCGTAATCATCTTCATAGTCGTCCTCGTAATCGTCAGACTCGTCGTAATCATCTTCGTAGTCGTCCTCATAATCATCGGACTCGTCGTAATCATCTTCGTAATCATCGGACTCGCCATAATCGTTGGAAACAGCCCTTGCCTTTCTGCCAGACTTTGGATCCTCATCATATTCCTGATCGTAATAATCATCAAATTCTTCATTTCTATGACGGAGTTTGACTGCAAGTACTACGATCACTAACAGCATAAGCAGGAAAATCCCCCAGGCTCCTATAATAATCTTCGGAAGATTTTCTTCCACAAATGCTGCAACTTTTCCTACAAGGGTATCATCCTTCTCCTCTTTTTGTTCTGTCTGAGGCATATATCTCTGGTAAGTCTTCTGTGTGCTGTCATACTGGTACAGACCTTTTTTTCCTGCATTATCTACTGCATATACAAGACAGAAATCCCTAAGTTTTGCATCGACTACATTCTGCCATGCCGGGAAAGTCTTTCCATTGATCTGGATCGTTGTCTCCTCATAATCTTCCGGAATATTAGCACTCTCTTTGTCGTCCGTGATCAGGATATAGGAATCTCCTGACAGGTCTACTTTCTCAAACTCTGAGAAATGATCAATATCGCTGTCATATAAAAACAGATTGCCCTCACCCTGCGTATCTGTAAGATAGATCATCTTCTGACCGCTGCCCGTATGGACCAGGATCGTATGCGGTGTCCCTTCATAGGTGATCTGGCTCTTCTCATATCCTTCCGGGATCAAAGCGTCCGGAATGTCATCTGTAATAAAGTACTGTGTTCCATCCAGCTCGATCATTGTCTGCGCCCCCGGCTGCGGTGCAGCAGCCGTCTGTGTTCCGTCTCCTGCCTCGATCTTGACTGCCGATGTGCCAAGTGTCAAGTTTAACGCTTCACCGCCAAACGTATATGCGGTATACCCTGCTGCCTGAAGCGTTGTCTCTCCTTCTGCCAGCGCCTTAAATGTCATACTGTACGCAAGTTCGGAATCCGTTCCGTTTCCCGATGCAGAAAGTGTAACAGTCCCATCTCCGCCCGTTGCATTTACTCCGCTTACAAATTCAAGATATGCCGGATCATATGTCACCTGCACCTGCCCGTCTCCGATCGGACCCTCTGCCGTATTGATCTTCACCGTTACCTCTATCGTTTCCCCTGCTTTTGCAGTCGGATCTGAGAATGACAATGTGCCATCCGCCGCCAGTGCTGTCAACGGCATACATTGGATTCCCAGAAATAATACCAGTAAAAATGCTGCTGTCTTCTTTGCTATCTTCATCCTCTTATCCTCTTTATCGTTCGTTTTCATGCTATTCTGTCATCTCCTGACCGGCTCCGGCATCGGTTCCTCCGCTCTCTCCGCCGCCAGTGCCGCCGAAATCGCCTCCGGTATTTCCACCGCCAAGATCACCTCCGGTATCCGGTGGAACGATTTCACCACCTGGATCTCCATTTCCTTCTGTGCCGGTTCCCCCTGAACCGCCTGTCTGGTCTCCCAAACCATAATCCGGTGTCTGCGTTCCTCCGTTCCAGGTATCCTGCCCCTGGCTGTCATATTCATAATACTGAGGTTCTGAATAGAAATTCACTTCGTCTTCCACAAAATCAGATCCATCTGACTTTTCAAGAGATTTGTTCCTTATTTTCTCATCGATCGCTGTCACCGTAGAAGATACTTCGTATTCCAGATCCGGGAACAGAAATTCATGCAGCTCCCTGACACTCTGGATCATATCATCCGGGATGACAACACTTCCGACTCCGCTTAAAGTATCACTTGTATTTGCCTCCGGGAATCCTTTTGTCTCACCGATTTTCAGACTTGTTCCTATCTTTGCATACTTCAGCATTTCGCCCAGTTCCATACTTGTCGCCACTTGTGGAAATACCTTATCCATAATCGCGTTCAGGGAAGAGAAACTTACTTTCTTCGCACTCTCGGCAATCTGCTCCAACACAAACCGCTGACGTTCTGTCCGCTCGAAATCTCCTCCTGCCGTATAGCGGATACGTGCGTAGGACGTCGCCTGCACTCCATTTAAGTGATACGTTCCCGCCACCTCAGGCTCAATCTTCGTGTAGGACTTTCCTGTCACCTCTGAAGTCTCCACACAGTAGTTATTCATATGAACAACTTCTGCGTCAGAGAGTGTCACATCCATCCCGCCAAGTTCATCGATCACATCGACAAGTGCGTTAAAGTTTACTGCGATATAATCTTCGATATTCAGATCCAGATTTTTATTGATCATTGCAACCGCTTCTTCCGGTCCTCCAAATGCATAAGCAGAGTTTGCCTTATTCAGACTTCCGTCTTCCAGTTCCAAAAGCGTATCGCGGTACAACGATACCATCTTGATCTCTTTTGTCTTATTATTCAGACTTGCAATGATGATACTGTCGCTTCTGACCCCTTCTCCCAGTTCTCCATATCTAGAATCCAGACCAAACAATGCAAGATTCGTATACCCATCTCCGAGATCCACTTCCTCTGAAATATTCAACTTCTTTGTATCCAGTTTCGTCTGCTCCAGCTTGCCAAGCTTATCTGCCGCATAGACAACACCTGCCGTGATCATCAGAAGCAGAGCCACGACAAACACAAGCAAGATCTTCTTTCCCAATGACCATGTGGAAAATCCGCGCTTTTGTCTTCTTCTCGCACGCCTTTTTCTCGACTGTCTCTGTGCCATAATTGTATCCTTTCTTTTTCTCTTAAAACTGTTCTTCTGTCTGTTTTATCCGTAAGCTACCCTTTATCATATCGTACTTGCCAGTGAACTACAATCATTTTATAAGTTTTTTTGCGATTTCCAGTAAGTTTTATTCATTGTACAGCGCAGCACAAGCCATTGCGGCAGCTTTTCATAATGCATTCCCATCTTATACCCCAGAAATTTACATCCACTCTGCATGATCATTCCAGGGATCTGAACTATTTTTTTATGTCTGATCAAATATTTCACTGTAGAAATCACAAGACGTATCCCCTCGCTCTCTGAGGAAATCTCTGCAAAAATCTCCGGATGATCTTTCTGTGAAACTGCAAGATCAAAATTTCTGTGAAACTGCTGTCTTCCGCTATAATTATGCGAATGGATGACCTGTGCCTCTGCCACATATGCGATTCCATATCCCGCTTTGACCATCGTCCCCGCCAGGATCATATCTTCATTGAAAATCGCCCGGGAAACAAATCCTCCCATCTCTTCATAGACCGATTTTCTGTAAACAGCACAGACATTTGAACAAAAGAATGTCTTAATTCCAAGTTTATCCACATCCTCTGCCGTTTTTACACGGCTCTCCGGTGGATAATTAAAGCTTCTTGTATAGCATTCCACCAACCGGCAGTCTTTATCCGGCAGCTGTCTTGCATAACTTGCTCCAACCTTCGGATCCTGAAACGGATCCAGCAGTTTTTCGATCAGATACGGATCTTTCGGCACCGCATCCTGCGTCATATACATCAAAAACTCTGATTCCGACCATTCTGCTCCAAGTTTTCTTGTCCCTCCATGGTCAAACTCTTCCGGTATGATCTCCCGGATCTGTACGTTTTCATATGCGCTGCACCATTCCAGGCTGACACCGGCAGTTTTCGTGTGGATCAGAAAAATATGTTCTGCCGGATGCGTCTGTCCCTGCAGTCCTTTCAGCAGCCTCTGTAATTTTTCGTCCGGTCTGCAGACCGGAATGACAATATCCACTTTTTTTCTGTTCTCTTCTAACATCATTGCATCAATGTCCCCTGCCTTGTTTTACCATCTCATCGGACCTACTCATAATACGGCTCCTCATAGCTTTCACTTCCATACTCATTTGTCTCATATCCGCCATCTTCATAGCCGCTGTATCTATCATCCGCATATCCGGATTCTGTACCATCCTCGTATCCGTCAGACATATCAGTTCCATATTCATCGACATAGCCTTCCTCAAAAGCTGCACCGGACATCACATCGATCTCATGGCTGATCTCCTTTACCGTATCTGACACCTGATAATCTTTCTCACCAAACAAAAATTCATGCAGCTTTTTTACATCTCCGTCGAAGTCAGACGGAACTACATAAGATCCTTCGTAGCCATCTACCACATCTGTGTCCGCAATACTGTATGGAAATCCCTGCGTCTCTCCCAGTTTGTATGAGAGCGCATTCGCTGCGATCCCGATCAGATCCTTCGCCGAAAAACTTGTAGATACCTGAGGCAGTACTGTATCGACGATCTTGTCAAGTGTTTTTAAGTTTGCTTTCTGCGCTTTCTGCACGATCTTCTCGATCACAAGCCGCTGGCGCTCTGCTCTCTTATAATCTCCTCCTGCTGTCGCACGGATCCTCGCATAAGAAGTCGCCTGCACTCCGTTCAGGTGATAAGTTCCTGCAACTTCCGGCTCGATCCGCTCATAATCTTTTCCGGTTACCTCAGAAGTTTCCACACAATAGTTATTCATATGTACCACTTCCTCCTCCGTCAGATCCATCTCCAGACCCCCCAGTGCATCGATCACATCGGAAAGTGCCTTAAAGTCCACACTCATATAATTTTTAATATCCAGATCTAGATTCCGGTTCAAAAGCGCAACGGCCTCCTGCGGTCCTCCGTAAGAATATGCGGCATTCGCCTTGTCAAACGTACCATCCTGCTGCTTTAACAGTGTGTCTCTGAAAATGGAGACCACTTTCACTTCATTTGTCTTATTATTGATACTGGCGATCATCATACTGTCACTTCGCACACCGCCCTCGATACTTTCACCGGCTCTCGCGTCCAGTCCAAACAGCGCGATATTCGTATACGGTCCGGTATCCTTATACACTTCCAGCTTATCCTCATCCAGAAAGTGGAAATCAAGCTTGTCCATCTTTGTTATCGCATAGGCAGCCACACAGAGTAGTGCAAGCACAACAAGTTCAACTGCTAAGAGGATGATCCGCCTGCGTCTCTTTTTCTTTTTCGCTCTTCTCTTCTCCTCCTGCGCAGCACGTTTTCTGTCTGAAGCCGCTCTCGCCCTCCTCATCTCTCTTTCCTCTTCCGGATATCTTCTCCCGGACGGTCTCTTTGTTCCCATCTATACTCTCCTTACTAATACGCATTTTTATTGATGAATCCCTTGAAAAATGTCAGGATCAATATCTTAATATCAAGCCCGATCGTCCAGTTCTCAATATAATACAGATCGTATTCTATTCGCTTCATAATAGAAGTATCTCCACGGTATCCATTGATCTGGGCCCATCCGGTAATTCCCGGGCGCACCTGATGCTTGACCATATAGCGTGGGATCTCTTCCTTAAACTTCTCCACAAAAAACGGCCGTTCCGGTCTCGGTCCTACCAGGCTCATCTCACCTTTCAGGACATTGAACAGCTGGGGAAGTTCATCAATACTTGTCTTTCTCATAAACTTGCCGATCGGAGTGACGCGCGGATCATTCTGCACCGTCCATTTTCCTTTCTCCACAGCCTTATCCTGCACAACCATCGAACGGAATTTGTACATATAAAACGGTCTGTTATGAAGCCCAACCCGCTCCTGCTTGAAGATCAGCGGTCCCTCAGATGTCGTCTTGACAAGGATCGCCGCGATCAGCATGACCGGAGAGAATAAAATAATTGCTACGATCGCTCCGAAAATATCCATCAGACGCTTCATCCACCGGTTCAGCGTATTGCTGAGCGGCACGTGGCGGATATTGATCACCGGAAGCCCGAGCAGATCTTCCGTGTAAGGCTTTGTCGGAATGATATGGTTATAATCCGGAATAAATTTTGTGTGTACTCCTGACTTTTCACACATCGCAACAATAGATTCCAACTTGGAATACTCATTGATCCCAAGTGTGATCGCAATTTCATCCAGGCGGTTCTGCGGCAGGATGATCTTTAAATTCTCAATCGTACCAATCACTTTGACACCCTTATACTCCATTCCTCTCGGCTGATTGTCATCCAGAATTCCCCGGATGGTGTATCCCCACTCCGGATTTGCCTTGATCCGGTCAATATACTGTTCCGCTGCCCGGCTGTATCCGATCAGAATCATATGTTTCTGATTATAACCGCGCTTCCGCATATTCCGCAGAAAATGCCGCACAAGATTTCTCATAAAAATCTCTGCCACAATATTCACACAGAAAAAAATCGCGATCATTTTTCTGGAAAAGTTTGCTTCTTCTATAATATACAGTACAAAGGTAAATACCATCAGACCGATCGTGTTGGCCTGCAGAATATTCCATGCTTCCAGTCTCCGTCCACGCACCCGCTTCGGCGTGTAAAGCTGGAATAAATAGTACAACATCAAGTAGCCCGGAACAATGTAGAGAAGTGCTCCCATATATTCATGAAGAGATAAAAACCACGGATCCTGCTGAAACAGTCCGCTCTTAAACCGAAGATACCATGCCAGAACATAAGAAAAAATAATCACACATGCATCCAGCACAACATGCATTCGGTTAAAATGTTTCTGATTATCTTTGATCAAAATTCGTTCACCCGTTTCTCATCTATGATCTGTTTTTATTTATCATACATCTATTTTTTTCCATTATCCTATATATAATACAATAAAGCTTTCAAAATCACAAGAAAAAATATGTGCTTTGTAATATTTTTGTAACAAAAGAAAACCTCTGTGCCGGGAAATTGCTGTTTTCTTCTCTCCCGTTCACAGAAGTTTTCTTCACGATCTTACATTTTCACTCTCGCTGTTTTCTGCTTCTAGTCCTTTTCTACGGTCTGATATCTACATATGGTGTTGTCAGATATTTTCCGCCGACTTCCATCTGATTTTGTGGATAAAACTGTAAATATATATTTGCAGTCTGATCTTCATCCACAACATAGACTAATGTATATTCCATCTCCTCCCCCGGTGCAAGCGGCACAAACAGTCCTGCCTTCATACCCTGGATCCCTTCTGTAAAATATGGTTTATCAAAATAAACCGGGAATGATCCTCCACGTTCTGCTCCCCACTGAAGATCGTACCCTTCATTTGCCGCCCAAAACTCTTCTTCCGGATACATCAATGCTCCATTTTCCCCCTGCTGCATGACAACAAGGTTCGGGGCAATCGGCACGCCGTTTTCTTTATTCCAGTCCGTCTGAAATTCGGATGCATTTTTCGCCTTCATCTTTACAATGACGTATTTGGAGCCAACCGTCTCCGCTCTCCGCTCTGCCACCTCATCTCTGCTCAGTTCTTCTTCTTTTCCGACCCGGTATCTCTGATGGTCTTTCAGAGATGTATCGGCATTTGTCCAGTTTCCCATCTCATTGATGAAATATTGCTGCGAAAATATCTCTGCCGGAAGCACATCCGACACTTCGGCGCTAAGTACTGTAAAACGGATATCTTCCGTTATCTTCGAATAATCCGGATCCAGCTCTGCCAGTGCATCCATTGTCGTATCTCTTATTTCTTCTCCGATCTTATAGACCGAATCTGCCGAAACTCCATTTTCCATACGGTAGTTCTCCTCAGCCTTAACCTTCTGATTCAGCTCCTCATGTTCTTCCTTTGCTTTTTCAATTTCCTCCGCAGTCGGATATGGAACAGTTTCTTCCAGAACAGATACTTCCAGTCCATTTGCAATCTTCACGATTTCTTCCTGATCCAGGGTACTCTCACTCCAGATCCACACGCCGTATCCTTCTTCTTCATTGAACAGATACACATCTGTGATCTTCTTCTCACTGTCTACCTTCTCTGTTTTCTTTGTAAACAGATCCAGCTTCTGTTCTCCTTCGATCGCAGTATGGCTTTCCTTCTTATATTCTGAAAAATTTGTCTGTCCACTCTGAGACATCCGATAGAGATCTGCTGCATTATAAGAAAAAATAGAAATGCTGTCCCCCTCTTTTGTCCCATATGTCTTCTTTCCGGAAGTTTTCTCTGCCTCCTGCGCTTCAAATCCTTCCGGAAGATAGGTCGGCTCGACTTCAATCTGATGCGCTTCCTTCTGCTCCTTATCCACCTCGATATAATACTTCAGCATCTGATCTTCTTCCTTCAGACTTACATTCAGATAATATCCGACTGCTGCCGCTGTGATAGAAAGCCCCGCCGTCAGCGCCGCAACCGCTGCAACTGCCGGCCAGATCTTCTTCCTTCTCCGGATCACTTTTTTCTCCTCCGAAATTCCAAGTATCTCATACGCTCTCTGAATTCCCTGATCTACACATTCCGGAATTTCCACGTCTTCGACCAGTTTTTGCTTTACTTCTTCATCAAAATTTTTCTTCATCTTTTTACCCCCTCTGCATACTCGGTTCCATACAATATATCTGTTCAAACTGCTTCCGGCCCCGTGAAAGTCTGGATTTCACAGTATTTTCTTCCAGATCAAGGATCTGTGCGATCTCCCGGATCTTAAAGCCTTCTGCATAATACAGAACAAGGATCATTCTGTATTTCTCATCCAGCCCATCCAGCACTTCCTCAAATTCACACTGTTCCAGTTCCCTGTTCTCTCCCCTCACATATGCTGCTTCCTCCAAAGGGCATTCCCTCCTTCCACGCTTCAAAATATCATTACAGTTATTGATCAGGATCCTTATCATCCATGTTTTAAAATACCGCGGCTCTTTCAGTGTCCCGAGCTTCTCATAACAGTCTATAACCGTCTCCTGCACTGCATCTGCGATATCCTCCTCACTTCTCAGATAGCTCCTTGCAACTTTATACAGATCACTTCTGCAGCGCCCAATCAGCTCCATGAAAGCCTGATCATCTTTTTTCTTTGCCTTTCTGACAAGCTGTATCATCTCTTCCCCTCCTCCCATTGTTTTTCTTTCAAATGATGTTTCTCTTCATGTATTAGACGCCAGAGATTGCCGGAAAGTTGCATTGTACTAAAAAAATACAAAAATCCCTTTTGCAAAATTCACTTACAAAAGGGATTTTCATATTTTATTCATATCGTTGTACAAAACGTTGTATCATTGTGGCACACACTGCTCTGCTTACATTTCCCTGAGGATTAATCTTTCCCCCATCTCCAGTAATAATTCCCGTCCCAATAGCCCATCCCATTGCATCTTGTGCAAAATCTGTCACATGAACTGCATCTGGAAACTTGCTTAACTCTTCACGTATTGATGTATCATACTTTTTATAATTTGCATATCTGTACAGCATTGTCACCATCTGTTCTCTTGTAATTCCATCCGCCGGTCCAAACATTCCATTCAGATAACCGGTAATAACTCCTGCATTTTGTCCCCAAATTGCCGGTATTGCATAAAAAGCGCCGTTAGAAACATCTGGAAACTTATTTTCGAAATCAGTTGCCGGTTCCCCTGCCATTCGATAAAGTAACGTTACAAAATGTGCCCTGCTAAGTTCCTCTGTAGCCCCAAAATAATTGCTGCTCATTCCCAGCATAATTCCTCTGTCTTTTACAAACTGTACTGCATCATAAAACCACGCTGAAGATGGAACATCGGTAAAACCGGACTGTTCATTTATATTATTTCCATTCCCTTTGGAAACAACAGACACATATTGAGAACTTATGTATGCAAACATACTTCCGAACTCATATATCCCTGTATCTTTTCTTATCCCGGTTCTATCAGAATTTATAACAGAATCGCTTTGTATTTTAAAATATCCATTTTCCACATTTTCATTTCGTATAATATAAGCAGTATCCGTTTGTGTCCCACTCGTAAATAAAGTTGCCGTACCTGTCGAGCTTCCTGCCCTTATATTTACATCGGTATTTCCACTTTTTATCGCCAGAGTATATGTATTGGCATCGCCTCCTCCCGCACTGTCATTCAGCCCCCACGAAACTGCAGCCGCTTTTTCCCCCCAATATGGATCCGAAGCATATTTCACATTAATTCCACTTGCTTTATTTCCAAGAAATCCTCCAAAATACCTCCAGTCTTCTGCATAAAGATATCCACGGGACATCCAGACATCTGCAAACTCTCTGATGCAATGCTCAGGGCTCGTATAGGTATCCGCACTTGCTCCTGGCGCTGAATCTACTGCATTTAATCCAAACAAGTTATTTTTTGTCTGGGCAATGCTGCTGTTTCCCCATGCACTTTCGTTGGCAGCCACTCCCGCCATTAACAATGCATTGACCCCATATGTATTCTGCATATTAACAAATATAGAACCTGAATTATACATTTTAGAAGATGTCCCACTTTTCGCATTGACCAGTTCTGTTAATACACCTTCTAAGCTGGTCTGACTTCTAAGTGGAAGAAATTGATAATAATTATAATATGGTGAATCTGCATTTACTGCTCTGCTCCTGTTCCCGTTTACATAATCTTCCAGCATTTCAGAAAATCTGTTTTCCTCATAAAAGTAATGCCCGTCATAGCTGTAATATTTTATGCCTTCTTTTAAATAGGAAGGTGCATTTCCATTATTCAGACGGCTCGCATAAGATTCTGCGTTCATATTTATAGTAATATTATGAATCAGCTTTCCATTCTGAACAATATAATGACTGACCGATTTTGCAGAAGTCTTGTGAACAATCTGCACAGCAGACGGGTCAACGAGCCCCACGACCCCAGACAGCATAAACTTTATTTTTCCTCCGCTCATTCCCAGATATGCAGCATCTGCACCATAAGCTCCATTTGTATACCCAGCTTCTCCGGTCTCTGCATTCACAAAATTAGTAATTCCTACATTTCCAATATTAAAATTTACAATCTGTCCACTATTTGCCCGTGACTCTGCTGTATCTTCCAGAATTTTTCCATTCTCTGTCTGTGCCTGTGTAACCTTTCCATCTTCATCCATCTGTGTGATATTTTCATTGCTGGAAGGATTCTCTCCCTGCCATTCCGTCTCCTCTGCCCTTACCAGGTTAGAACTTACTAAAACTCCCAGAAAAATTAAAATTATCGCACAAATTCTTTTTGCTTTCATCTGCATCTGTATTTTCTCCTTCCTATCGTTTATTGTAAAATTTTATCCAACACAGTAAAATGTTTCTCAGCTATTTTTATAATTTCATTCAAAGGAGGCACTTCAGATTTTTCAATCTGACAAATGACTTCATCGATATCCATGTCTTCCTGCAGCGCATCCAGGCTCACACAGCATGTGACATTCATATCATCCAGTACTTTCTCTGTTTTCTGATCATATATAATTGGAAATACTTGTTTTCCCATAAGCCAGCCAAGAATAACTGCATGAAATCTTGTTGCAATAATAATCTCAGACTCAGCAAATTTCTGTATACACTCATCCAGGTTTCCTCTGTAACTACTTTTACTGACCTTATTCCTTTCTTCTATATTCAGTTGCTCCGCAATTTCCCTGACCGCATCCTCATCTCCCTGCATAGTACAAAACCCAAGAAGTTCTATCTCATATCCATTCTGGATATATTTTTTTATCATTTTTACTAAAAAACTTTTATATTCAGATGCATGTCCATGAATTGCAAATTTTCCATCTCTGCTTTTTAAATCAATCACAGAAAACAGTACCCTTTTTTGTGTAATAAATTTTCCCTTTATTTTAAAATTAAATGCGATATCCGGCGCATAAATTACGTTTGGTAAATCAGCAAAAAGTTCTGCTGAATATTTGTCCCTAAAACTAACTGATTCATACTTTTTTAACAGATCATGATATTTCCAATAATATGACTCATCGGTATACGGGCCGAAATTTGCACCCATCACAATTATTTTTTTACTGAGTCTCTGTAATGTTTCATCCAACTGAAATGCCGGACTATAATCTTCCAGATGCTGTACAAACACAGATCCTCCTATGTGTACGGTCACATCCGCTGTCTTCACAAGAATTTTCCAGAAGCCCCTGTCAACATTTTTTATTCTCTTCAATAGTTTATCTATGATTACAGCAATCCGCTCTGTTGGACTGTACAATTTCAAATTTCCTATTTCTGAATAATAATGCTGATATTCTGCATCTACAAACATTCGGAATTTTACTTTTGGATACCGTTCACATAGTATTCTGATTAAAAGATCATCTCCAAGGTTTCCTGCTGCATATGCGTGTATAAATACCCTTTTTTTCATTTTTACTTTTCCCTACATTAAATATCAAAAAAATTCTTCCACAGTTCCCTCTGGATCTGCCAGTAGTTTTTCAGATTTTCCTTTTGAAAAACTACTTTTTTCTCCCGGTTCTTTTTGGAAAGCTTCACTCCTTCTGCAAGTCCTCTCACATAAGTCTTCCCGAATCCTTTCAACGTGAAGAAAACTGTTTTTGCAAGAAATCCTGCCAAAAGAAACGGACTGTTCAACACGATCTGAAACAGCGGCATATTCTTATAGATCAGATACACATTATTTCTCGATGAATATTTCACTTTAAACTCATTGTGTCTGGATCCGCTCGTCCCACTTCCCACATGATAGACAACTGCCGATGGTTCATATACATTGCGGTATCCATATATTTTTGCACGATACCCAACATCAATATCTTCCAGATAAGCAAAATGTGCTTCATCAAAATATCCAATCTCGTCAAAAAGTGCTTTGCGGTAGATTGCAGCTCCGGCACACGCTGCAAACACTGATCTGGAAGTCAGAAATCGCTCTGCCTTCTGATCCTTTCCATTTGCCGACGCCCAGCCAAGTGCGGAATACGATGTCCCTGCACTGTCGATCCGCTCTCTGTCATGATACTGCATCATCCGCGCTTCCACAGAGAAGATCTTCTCATCCTGCCGGATCCGCTCCAGCAGATTTTGCAGGAAGTCCGGTTCCACTTCCGTATCATTGTTCAGAAGAACGACAAACGGGGCCTCTGCCCGTCTGATTCCTTCATTCACTGCACGGCAGAATCCATAATTCTGATCCAGATACAGATAAGCGTACTGCGGAAATTTTTCTGCTGCTTCTCTGGCGCTTCCATCCTGCGAACAATTATCAACGATGATTGCCTCAAATGCAACTCCTCTCTGCTTCCCCAGCGCTTCCAGACAATGCTCCAGATACTTTATTCCATTGTAATTTGGTATAACGACCGATACATCGTACATTTTTTAGCTCCTCTGGTTATTTTTCAGCGAGTAGTCCCATTTGGTCAGCGACAGATTGCAATTATAATATGGATCTCCCTTTTTCAGAAGATCGATCCAATGGCTTCTCATATACTCGATCTCCGTCTGGAATCTTCTGACTTTCTCTTTTGTATCCTCTGCACCTCTTGTCTTTGATTCATAATGATACAACTCTGCATACGGATCATAGACAACAAGATATCCTTTTTCCCTTACACGCAGACAGAAATCCACATCGTTAAAAGCCACCTTTAGTTTCTCCTCAAGTCCTCCGACCTGCTCAAACGCCGAGCGCTTCACGAGCATACATGCCGCTGTGACCGCACTCAGATCCAGCTGGATCGACGCCTTGTGCAGATAGCCGGAAAATGCCCTCGGAAGTCCTGTAAAAATGCTTCCCGCAACTCCGCCAATCCCGATAATGATCCCCGCATGCTGGATCGTGTTGTCCGGATAATAAAGCTTCGCTCCGACAATCCCCACTTCTTTTCTCTGACAATGTGAGAGCATCTCTTTCATCCAGTCTGCACTGATGATCTCCACATCATTATTGAGAAGCAGCAGATAGTCTCCCCTTGCATGTCTGACACCAAAATTGTTGATCGCAGAATAATTAAATTCGCCTTCCCAGGTCACGATCTTGATGTTGCCGCCGGAAATCTTCTTATAGAATGCAAATGTTTCCGGCTCCTCACTGTTATTTTCTACAATAATGATCTCATAATTCTTGTAGCTTGTCTTCTCCCGGATCGAATCGAGACACTTCTTCAATGACTCCGTCTGATCTTTATTCGGGATAATGATCGATACAAGCGGCTCCCCGCACACTTCATATTTCACCCGGTAAAAACCGAGATCCTTTGTATGCTCAACAGTCCCTTTCGTGCTACAGCGCCGGAGATGCTCTTCGATCGCGCGCTTTCCGGCATCAAACGCATACATCTTACTCGCCGGATTGTCTGCCGTAGACGCTTTATGCACCCGCCAGTGATATAAGATCTTCGAAATATGGACGATCTGTTTTGCCTGTTCTGTACATCGCAAGATCAGATCATAATCCTGGGCTCCGTTAAACTCCGGACGGAACCCGCCGACTCTTCCGATCAGATCACGGCTTGCCACAAAGAAATGACAGATGTAATTGTTGGAACGGAGAAGGTCTAAGTTGAAATCTGGTTTTAAGTGTGGCTGGAAATGCTCTTTCAGATCTGTCGTCACCTTATCCTCATCGGTATAGATCACTTCTGCATCCGGACATTCACAGACAGCTTTCGCAATCTCATACAGTGCATTTGGAGCAAGAAAATCATCATGATCCAAAAGACCTATCAGTTCTCCCGATGCGATTTCCATCGCCCGGTTTGTATTCTGGGAGATTCCTTTGTTTTCCGGGATTTCCACCTCTTTGATCCGGGGATCTTTTTTATATTCCTCTATTATTTTTTTCAGTTCTTTATTATCCGGGCTCGCATTCCCGATGCACAGTTCCCATTCCGGATACGACTGATCCTGAACCGACTCGATCATCTGCCGCAAAAATGTCTGCGGCGTATTATAGACCGGAACAACGATACTGATCAGTGGCTTCTTTTTCCACCTCTGATTCTTTTGTTTCTCCAGTTCCTCCGGCAAAGCTCTGTGATTTTCATACCACTGTTCATAATCTACATCATCTGCCTGAAAACGCTCTGTCAACTTTACCCAGAATTCCTTTACTCCATAATGTCTTAAATAAAGTATCCCCTTTTTAATATTATAAGGGGATACTTTTTTCAAGACTTTTGACCATTTAATTTTAAATGTCTTTGTCTCTTTTTCACTCATATTTTCTAAAACCTTCTACTCAGATTCATATTTTGACATATATCCCGGGTATTCCGCATGTCCTGTCTCCAGTTCCTTTCCATCTACGGTGATCCGAATCGTTTCCCCGTCAAAAGCATCTAAAAATGTATTACAAATACATCCTACAGTCAAATATTCTCCCGATGATCCCTGCCCATTCAAATATATTGAAAACTTTTCTGAAACGTCCAGCTGCAGTGCTTTCCCGCCATCTATTGTCTGCTCTTTGCAGTCAAGCACCTCTGTATCTGCCGGCACTACTCCTTTTGTCACAAGCAGGTTCCATACACTTTCTGCCGACACTTCCTCCAGTTTCATTTCTTCCGTCTCAAATCCAGATGCATCCTCATTCACAAAATAAACCTTTATCTCTTTCTGCTGCTGATTTTCCTGCTCTGTTTTCTCATTCTCCTCCTGCTTCTGAACATCCTGACTGTTTTCTTCCTCTTTTACTCCTTCTGTCTGAACTTCCTCTTTCTGAAGTTCCGTTTCTTTTTTCCCGCACCCGGTTACACCGAGAAGCAGTACGAGAAATACACACGCTCTTTTCCATCTGCTTTTCATGAAAATACCTTCCTTCACTTTAACGGATTTCGCCGAGATATCTCTCCAGTGCATTCTGCCATGTCGGAAGCCGGTGGAATCCATTCTCTTCCAGTTTCTCTTTACTCATTCTGCTGTTCTTTGGTCTGGTTGCTTTTGCAGGGAACATTTCACTGCTAACTGGATTTACCTTTATATCCACATCTGCCTGTCTGAAGATCTCTTTTGCAAATTCATACCATGTGCAAAGCCCCTCGTTTGTCGCGTGATATCTTCCATATTTCTCAGTTTCCACCATATCCACAAGGAGCACTGCAAGGTCATAAGTATATGTCGGCGATCCTACCTGGTCATCCACCACATTCAGCTCACTGTGTGTTTCGCTTAACTTCAGCATCGTCTTAATAAAATTCTTTCCATTTACGCCGAATACCCATGCAATCCGGACGATAAAATATTTCTCCAGATATTTTTCTACTGCAAGTTCACCCTCATATTTTGTCTGTCCGTACATGTTTAAAGGATGTCTCTCATCATCTGGCTCCCACGGTCTTTCCCCTTTTCCATCAAACACATAGTCTGTACTGATATAGATCATTTTCAGATCCAGCTTTTTACATACCTTTGCGATGTTCTCAGTTCCTTCTGCATTGACTTTCCTGCAAAGTTCTTCGTTTTCTTCCGCTGCATCTACCGCCGTATAAGCTGCACAGTGGATGACTGCTTCCACACCAGCTGCTGTGATCACCTGATCCACTGAACCTGCATCTGTGATATCCATCTCTTCAATATCAACCGCAACTGCTGTATGTCCTCTTTTTTCCAGTTCCTTTACAACATCATATCCAAGCTGGCCTTTTGTGCCTGTTACTAATACTTTCATCTGCGTCCTCCATTTTCATCGATCTATCCTAAAGTAAATGGCGCCTGCGTAACTGGAAAATTCGGATTATAGAACGGATCTCCCTGCTCCAGTATTTCCGGCCACTTCTTCTGGAATTTCTTCACTTCATTTTCAAATCGTGCAAGTTTTTCAGGTGTATCTTCATACCCTCTGGATTTTGACTCATAATGATACCATTCGGAAAATGCATTATAAACGATCAATTTGTCTATTGCTCGAAGTTTCAGACAATAATCCACATCGTTACATGCAACTACAAATTGCTCATCAAATCCGCCTACCTGCAAAAACAGATCTTTCTTTGTCATCATGCATGCTGCCGTCACTGCACTGTAATTACAGTTGATCATCGCCCGCACCATGTATCCATAATCATCTCTTCCGATTCCCGTATTTACATGTCCGGCATAACCGCCAAATCCGACAACAACCCCTGCATGCTGCACAGTATCATCATCATAAAGAAGTTTTGCACCAACTGCTCCCACTTCTTCTCTCATACAGCACCCTAACATTTCTTTCAACGCATCCTCTGAGATCATCTCTGTATCGTTGTTTAAAAATAACAGATATTCTCCATTTGTGTACTGCACGCCAAAATTGTTGATGGCAGAATAATTGAAGATTCCGTCCCACACGACAACCTTTACATTCTCAAATTCGCTCTGAATGCTGTCATAATAAGAAAATGTTTCCTTCTCTGTACTGTTATTTTCTACGACAATAATTTCAAAATTCCTATAGCTGCTGTTTTTGTAGATGGAGCGAATGCAGACATCAAGATCTTTCGTATGGTCTTTGTTCGGGATCACGATGGAAATAAGTGGGTTTCCCGGCGTCTCATACTTGACATGGTACATTCCCCACAGCCCCTGATGCTCCACAGTCGCAGCAATGTTCATTCTTTTTAAATGATCCTCAATCGCTCTTTTTCCTGCGTCATATGCATACATCTTGCTTGCAGGATCTCCTGCCACTGAATTTTGGTGGATCCTCCAATGATAAAGGATCAACGGTATATGCTTGATTTTCTCAGAATTTTCTATACATCTGAACATCAGATCGTAATCCTGGGATCCGTCATACGCTGAACGAAATCCGCCAATCTTATTCATGATCGAATGTTTTACTACAAAAAAGTGTGTAATATAATTGTGTGACCGGAAAAGATCCATACTGAAATCCGGCTTAAAGTTCGGATCATTGTGCTCTTTTCCATCGCCGCTGATCTTGTCTTCATCCGTGTATAAAATATCATAATCATCTTCCTGCAGTGCATTGACAACCTCATACAGCGCATTTTCTGCTAAAAGGTCATCATGGTCAAACAGCCCAATATACTCTCCCGTTGCCAGTTCGAATGCCGCATTGGTATTATCAGCAATCCCCAGGTTCTTCTCCAACAGTCTGTATTTTATTCTGGAATCCTTTTTGGCGTAGCTTTCAAGGATCCCCTCTACAACTTTATCGCCTTCACTTCCATCTGCAATGCAGAGTTCCCAGTTGCTGTACGTCTGATTCACAACTGAATCAATCATTTCCCGCAAAAACACTTCCGGTGTCCGGTAGGTCGGCACGATCACGCTGATCTTTGGCTCCTTCTCAAATCTTTTCTGTCTCTGTTCTTCCAGTTCTTCCCTGGATGGAAGCTGCTCTGCATACCATTCTGCATACGGTTTCTCTTTCCGGTTGACTCCTTCTACAATGTATGACCGAAGTCCTCTGATACCATTTACACGAATATATTTCAAGACTTTCTTGACTGTCCTTGGATTTGTCTTTTTAATTCCCTGCTTCACAAATCCTACTGTCGATTTGATTCGCTGTCTTTTTAACAATTTCTGTGGATCGAGATGGACATTGATCGCATTTATCCCATCTGCCAGACGTAATCTATATATGTTCTCTTTCTTGTATGAAAATTCCAGATGAAATCCGCAGCGTGAATTTTCTTTTGAGACAAATCCGGCTTCCACAAGATCTGCACGGTTTAAGATCTGCATAACCGCCTTCTTCTCAATGTCTGCATCGTCAAATACCTGGATTTTTAATTTTGCCTCTTTTGCATTTGAAAACGCCCATCCAGCTACAACGATCTTCTCACGGTCGATATAATATTGCTCAATATTATGAGAAATGGTACTGCGGTCAATGATCGCTTCCAGCTCTTGTCGGTTAAGCTTTTTGATAAGCTTCTTTTCCTGACCTGACTTTATATAAAACCGAAAGTCATCCATATTTTTTTTCGGATCTACATAAACCTTTATATGAAATCCACATGTTTTATCTACCTTCGCTTTTTTGAATTTTTCTGCCACATCCGGGCGACTGACCTTTTTCAGTCGTTTTGGGACTTCTTTTCCATTGATCTCAGTGATCAGTTCCACCGGTTGTCCAGTCTTCTCAAATGCCCATCCGTTGATTCTTATATAAGCTTCATCCGGCTTTATACGGTATTTCATTACATCAATACAACTTTTATACTGCATGTTTCCTCCACTCTGTCTGTCCTACTTTAAAAATCTGTATAATAATTTTACAAATCCAACGACGTAAAGCTGTAAGCCGATCAGAACAATAAAATCTTCCCAGTTAAACTCTTTTGCCTGGATTTTCATTACAAGAGCCTGCTCCTGCTCTGCCCCATTCACGGTAAGCATCTCTGCACTTTTGGCTTTCTTCGTTGTAAAAATGCTGATTCCTTCCCCCGTCTTAATCCCGTCTGCCTCTATCCTAAAACGATATCTTTCTCCTTTACTTTCTTCTATCTCCGGAAAATAGATTTCTTTATACTCATTATCTGTCACTTCCGAAACTTTGAATACACCTTCCGTCACTACAGAATCATCTGACACTTTTGTGAGCGTATACTTCATTTCGCTGTCGTTGACCCGTCCCCATGTAGATGTTCTGATAAGAAGTGCATTCACCCCGTCATATTCCGCGGTAAATTCCTGCTCAATCTTTGATTCTCCGCTGATCTCACCGACATTCTGATATTCGGCTGCGTCTACTGTTGTATCATATACCGGCTGCTTCCACTGCCCATATGCATGAACTGCACCGACAGCTGCCATCAGAAGTATCACAATGATTGTTTTTATTGTTTTCTTCATAATAATCCTCACTTCTGCCTTCGTTTAATACGCCTGTTCATAAAGCGCACAGACTTCTTCTGTCGGTCCGGTCATCCTGACCTTTCCTTTTTCAATCCATACTGTTTTTGTACACAGCTTCTTCACCTGTTCAATACTGTGGGATACAAATAAAATGGATGTATCCTTCTTGATCATCTGTTGAATGCGCTTCTCACATTTCTGCTGAAACCGGAAGTCTCCAACAGAGAGCACCTCATCTACGATCAAAATATCCGGTGTACCGATCGTCGCGATCGCAAATGCCAGCCTCGCAAGCATTCCGGAAGAAAAATTTTTGATCGGCACATCCATAAAATCTCTGAGTTCTGAAAATTCCACAATATCCTCATAATGTTTTTCCATAGACTTTCTGTCATATCCGAGAATCGCACCATTTAAGAATACATTTTCCCGCGCAGTAAGATCATGATCAAATCCTGCTCCAAGTTCTATCAGCGGCGCCACACTTCCATAAACTTTTACACTTCCCTTATACGGCTTTAAAACACCCGCAACTGTCTTTAATAACGTGCTCTTTCCGCATCCATTCAGACCGATCAAGGCAACTGATTCCCCTTTTTCAACCGTAAGACTTACATCCTGCAGTGCCATAAATTCATCATACTCAATCTGATTTTTAATTTTTTTAATAATATACTCTTTGATACTGTCAATCCGTTCCCGCGATAGATGAAATTTTACAGAAACATTTGAAACTTCTACCATAATCTCCGACATATTTTCTCTCCTAAATATTAAGAATAAATTTATCCTGATTCTTGTAAAATGCAAACAATCCAAGTAAAAATGTACAGATTGCTATCACAACACTTGTCAAAAGCTGTCCAACTGTCGGAAGTGTATTATAGAACATTAAATTTCTAAACATATTTAAAATTCCTGTCAGCGGATTTAATTCTACGAAGAATCGTATTTTTGCAGGTAAGATAGAAATCGGATAAATGACCGGTGTCAAATAAGTTAATGCTGTGATCAACACACCATATAAGTGGATAATATCCCTGAACTTTACGGCAACTGTCGCCAGAAGCAGACCGATCCCCGTCGAGAAAATGACCAGAATGATCATTGGTACAACAAGAAGCAGCACTGTAAAATTCAACTCGATATCTGAAAATACCATCACAACGATCAGCGCACAGAAAGATGCCATCACATTGACTACACTTGATGCCACTCTTGAAAGTGTAAACAGATATTTCGGAATATATACCTTCTTGATCAGCGGCGCGTTATTGATGATCGATGACATCGCGCTGGACGTTGACTCTGAGAAAAAATTAAACACAACCTGACCACTTAAAATATAGAGTGGGTAATTTTCTACCTGAAATTTAAAAATATGTGAAAAAACTACTGATAACACAAGCATCATGAGCAATGGATTCAAAAGTGTCCACAACACTCCCAAAATAGACCGTCTGTACTTCGTCTTAATATCTCTTGTGACCAGCTCCATCAGAAGTGGTCGGAATTTCAAAAAATTCTGTATATATACTGACACAGTTTTTCCTCCAATTACTTGTCTTTCTTTAATTCTCTGATCCCTGTCCACCTCTGGTCTTTCTCAGAAATCGTCAGTTCCATTCCCTCCGGGATCGGCCACTCAATTCCGATATCCGGATCATTCCATGCAAGGCCGCCTTCATCGTTTGGATGATAGAAATCAGTACATTTATAAGCAAATTCTGCTGTATCAGAGAGAACTAAAAATCCATGTGCAAAATCTTTCGGAATAAAAAACTGCTTCTTATTTTCTGCTGAAAGCAGTACACCATACCATTGTCCGTATGTCTTAGAGCCTTCCCGCAGATCAACTGCCACATCAAACACTTCCCCACTCACTACACGCACGAGCTTATCCTGCGGGAAATTAATCTGAAAATGTAATCCCCTTAATACACCTTTCTTGGAGCTTGACTGATTATCCTGAACAAATTCCATATCAATTCCCGCTTCTTTATAATCATTATAATTATATGTTTCCATAAAATATCCACGTTCATCTCCAAACACCGTTGGTGTGATCACTTTGAGCCCTTCGATTTCACATGTTTCTACTGTAATTTTTCCCATTGCCATTTCCTTCTTTCTCTATTTCCGACTTACTGCTTTTTATAATCCTTCTGCCACTTCCATCAGGTATTTTCCATATGCTGTTTTTAGCAGTGGCTGTGCAAGCTTGATCAGCTGTTCTTTGTCAATAAATCCTCTTTTATATGCGATCTCTTCAATGCAGGAAATATACAGACCCTGGCGCTTCTGGAAAGCTGCCACAAAGTCTGCCGCATCTAAAAGCGCATCATGATTTCCCGTATCCAGCCATGCAAACCCACGTCCCAGCGTTTCTACATGTAAATCTCCTCTCTGCAGATATGCATTGTTGACACTTGTGATTTCGATCTCTCCGCGCGCAGACGGCTTTACATTCTTTGCGATCTCTACGACATCATTGTCATAAAAATACAATCCCGGTACTGCATAGTTTGACTTTGGATGCTCCGGCTTTTCTTCGATCGAAAGCGCCTTCCCATTTTCATCGAATTCTACTACGCCATACTCTCTTGGATCCCTTACATAGTATCCAAAAATTGTCGCTCCGGATTCACGGGATGCAACTTCTCGTAAAATTTTAGAAAAGCTCTGTCCATAAAAAATATTGTCCCCTAAGATCAGCGCCACACTGTCATCTCCGATAAATTCTTCTCCGATAATGAATGCATCTGCCAGCCCTCTTGGACTTTCCTGGACTGCATAGGACATCTTTAATCCCAGATCTTCTCCTGTTCCAAGCAGTTCCTCAAATACCGGAAGATCTCTTGGTGTAGAGATCACAAGAATCTCACGGATCCCCGCCAGCATCAGAATTGACAGCGGATAATAAATCATAGGCTTGTCATACACCGGCATGATCTGTTTTGATACCGCCTTTGTCAATGGGTATAATCTTGTTCCCGAACCACCTGCTAAAATAATACCTTTCATTTTAAGTACCTCCTATTTTTATATTCACATTTCTAATCTTCTTTTATCTGGTGTACAGCAGTTTACGTCAACTATACATTAAATCACGTTGTATTATAGCACTTCCAGCTGTCTTTTTCAATCTTTGAGATATTTTTCACATATTTCACACGATTTTCCATATCGCTCCCTTAGCATTCAATATTCTAATTATCATCTGGTAACGCAGAATCTTACTTTTAAAAATTGTAAGCCATCTATATTTCTTTACAAACTTTCCTTTCCATGATACTCTGATAACAGTAGTAATAAACTGTAGAATTGAGAGGTACATTATGTTTAATCCAAAAATAAGCGTTCTGATGGTAAACTATAATCATGAGCTGCATCTCCCTCTGTCAATAGAAAGCGTCTTATCACAAACTTATCAAAATTTTGAATTTATCATTGTTGATGACGGTTCTACTGACAGCTCCCGTGAAATCATAAAAAATTATGCCGATAAAGATTCCCGGCTCAAATATTATTTTTTAGAAAAAAACTGTCATATTTGTCACGCGACAAATTTCGGATTCCGTAAGGTAACAGGGGAATATCTGGCAAGAATCGACAGTGATGATCTCTGGTATCCTGACAAACTTCAAAAACAACTGGATTTTATGCAAAATACTCCAAATTGTCAGGTATGTTTTTCCTGGATTGATCTGATTGACGAAAATGGAAATGATATCAACAACCATGAACGGGATCTCTACAATTTATTTAACGGCAGTCACCCTTCCCGCCAGGAACACTGGCTGGAATTTTTCTTCGTACACGGAAACTGTCTTTCTCATCCCTCTGTACTGATGAAAACTGAAATTCAGAAGGAAATAGGTTTATTCAATCCTGCCTATCGCCAGACTCATGACTTTGATTACTGGATCCGTATTGCGAAAAAATATCCTATTTTTGTCATGGAAGAAAAACTGACGATTATGCGTCGTTTCTTGTCTTCCTCTACCTTAAACACAAGCTCTACTACAGAAATAGATACTACCCGCTACTTAAATGAATATTTACTGATTCGCAGACACTTTTTTGAAAATATGAATCCATCTTTATTCATACGTACATTTCAGTCATATTTTCGTAAACCCGATGCCTCTACTCCTGAAGAATTACTCTGTGAACAAGCATTCTTACTTGGAGACTGTATGTATGGCGGAAAACCAAACCCCATCCTCGGCCTTATGAAACTTGAAGAACTACTGTCACAGCCCCAAACAGCTGACGTTCTCGCAGGCACTTATCACTTTACTCCTATCTCTTACTACGGTGTAAACAGTCAGCATATTTTCTGTGATTCATTTATTCAAAACGATTTAATGAATGCCAAAAATGCTTCTGATAAAATTCATTCACTTACAGAGGAACTAAATCAGTGTAAGATCCAGTTAGAAGAAGCAAAAAAGCAAGAAGAATACTTATCATCAGTTCTTCATGTAATTACCTCTTCAACATCATGGAAAGTTACCGCTCCTATCCGCCACACACTCGATTTTTTCAAAAAGAAACATTAATCCATCTGATCTTCTGCTTAAAAAAGACCGCCTCTTATATATTGTTATCTATATAAGAGTACGGTCTTTTATTTTAGAGCCTTATTTTAAATTGTTATTTATACATCTCTTCATAATATTTCTGATAATCACCGCTTGTAACATTCTTCATCCAGTCCTCATTCTCAAAGAACCATTTGATTGTAAGCCTGATTCCCTCTTCAAACATAGTATCCGGGACCCAGCCTACTTCTTTCTTGATTTTGTCCGGCGCAATCGCATATCTTCTGTCATGCCCTTTTCTGTCAGTCACATATGTGATCAGATTCTCGCTGACAAGTTCTTTTCTCGGATCTCCTTCCGGAAGCATCTCCTGAAGTGTATCGAGAATAATATGAATGATCTCGATATTCTGTTTTTCATTATGTCCGCCAATGTTATACGTCTCGAACAGTCTTCCTTTTTCCTGAACCATGTCAATTCCTTTTGCATGGTCTTTTACATATAACCAGTCTCTGACATTCTTTCCATCGCCATATACCGGAAGTTGTTTCCCCTGAAGCGCATTATTGATGATCAGCGGAATTAATTTTTCAGGAAACTGATATGGTCCGTAGTTATTGCTGCAATTTGTAATATTTGCAGGGAATTTGTAAGTATCCATATAAGATTTTACAAGCATATCTGAAGAAGCTTTGCTTGCTGAATATGGGCTGTGTGGATCGTAAGGAGTTGTCTCATAGAAATACTCTCCTTCTTCTTCTAACGATCCATATACTTCATCGGTTGAAACATGGAGGAACTTCTTATCTTCTTTAAATGTTCCATCTTCCAGCTCCCATGCAGCTTTTGCCGCATTGAGCATTACTAATGTTCCTAATACGTTTGTCTTTACGAATACATCTGGATTCTTGATACTTCTGTCAACATGACTTTCTGCTGCAAAGTGTACCACACGGTCAATATCATTTTCTTCAAAAATCTTATTGATCGCCTCCGCATCACAAATATCTGCTTTTACAAATGTATAGTTATCTCTATCTTCCACATCTTTCAAATTTTCAAGATTTCCCGCATAAGTAAGCTTGTCAACATTAATGATACGAATTTCATTGTCATATTTTTTAAACATATAATGAATGTAATTTGAACCAATGAATCCTGCTCCACCTGTTACTAAATATGTTCTCATAGTTATCCTCCATCTTCAAACTTTCTTATAGTCATTATACTCATATAGCATCCTATATTCAAGTTTTTTCTCACTTATCCTTACGATTTATAAATTACTTCATAAATCCAGCAGCCGTCCTCACAATATATTTCTGAAAATCCTATTTTTTCGTTACTTTCCACCGGAACCTGTGAAAAAATATATTTTGCTCCCGTCTTTTCTATATCACTGTATGCTAATTTGATCCGAATTGCATCTGGACTTACCTCTTGAAATCTCGTCACTCCTTCTACAAAATCAATATCTATATGTGCATATCTATTATATATTCTCTCATAACTATGATTTACATCTAATCTTTCCCAAAGTTCCATATTAGGATAAAAATTCACAAAATTTATTGTTTTGGCTCCGCACATAGTGATAAAGGATGCATTCCCCGTACCATCGAGAGCAATCCATTTCGCATCTGGATCCTTTTCCACAATTTTTTCTATTTGCTGTGCTACTGGTTTTGCATAAATAGTATCCAGACCTTTTGAAACAGGTCTGATATAAATACCGGTAATAATGGATATTATAACTATTCCTGCACAAAAAACTTTTCTTATATTTTTCTTAACATTGAATAATAAAACAATGCCTCCCACACTGATGATTCCTGCCATCAGTATTACTGAGAAGTCTGATAAATATTCCGGATAACTCTGTTTGGAAAAAAATACTGCACTACCTGCTACGATTGCAGAAACAGCAGCAGCTATCCAAATTGGAAATTTTCTTTCGCCTGCATAACGGGACATTAAAATTACAATAAAATATATTTGTATATATCCTATGATATCTACTACTCTTTCCGGCATACTATAACTTAACAATGTAATATCAGCTATAGTTTCAGGCAACCCTGCTGTTATATATATAAGCATAGGAATACTAATCAGTAAAAGCCCTCCTACAAGCCAGTCTTTCTTTTTTGATTTTATCCAACAGTATCCTGCTGCTAATGTAGGAATTGGAAAAAAGCTAAAAAACACTCCTGCTTCTGATGCATTTCCCACATCCTTGTAAGCATAAAATGGTGACTGAATATAATAAAACAATTTATCAATTTTGAATCCTCCGCACTCTCTTCTATCACCCGGATATGCTGTTTTCATGATTGTCTGTATATACTCAATATTATCTAAAAAATATGAAAGAATCAGTAGAGCAGACGCTACAAGACTTATTATTATCAGCCCCCACTGTTTCCAGTTTAATGTCTTTAATTCCTCCCATTTTTTTCGAATCACCCATATAGCAATCACCAAAAATAAATATCCAAGCGGAACTTGCCATGCCGGATATAAATTTACCACAAAATTGCTGAATGCCAATGAAAATCCAATTGCAAATAAAATTTTCTTCCGTGTTGACTTCGAATCCAAAAAATAATATGCACAGACAATACTGGCCTCTCCTGCTATGAACAAGAACGGAAAACTCCACCAAAGCCAAAAAGAGGAAGATATGACTAAAAAAGCTCCCATAGTGGAAACTAATGCATTCCTTCTCGAAATGATCAGAAACATTTCAATCGTTACAAGAAATGCAAGAATGATCGGAAAATACCAGTAAAAGCTAAACGCATATTCTAACGGTAATATAAGAAATATTAATTTCCATGGCGCTTGTGCAACCGTTCCTAATCTGGCGCTGACCCCATATACGCCATTAACGGTTTTTGTTCCTCTTGCAATCTCTGTATACTGACCATAGGGATTTTCCCCTTTCCCCGATGCCAGCACTGAAGGAGAATTAACTCTATACTCATCTGAACGGATATACCGTTCTTCCCCAATAAACGGCGTCCCTAATTCTGTTTGCAAATTAGGCTGAATATAATTATAGCAGGCCAGTGAATCTCCATTATATTTATTTACCACAAGAAATGCTAAGACAACTCCTCCTAGAAACCATCGGTATTGAAATATTTTTGTGTACAGACTCTTTATATCAACTATGAAATGAAGCTCTGTAAAGAAGAGAATTGGACTTAAAATAATCGCCCGATTCAGCATAACCTGCTTTCTCATATCTCTCAATGCAGTTATAATAGAAGGATTTTCCCACATATGGCTTGTTATAAAAGTAGAAATCATTAGCGACAAAAAAATTGCTACAAAAAAAGCTCCAATTACTTTACTTATCTTTTCTCTATTTTCCATCTGCTTCACCTTTATTTTTCATTAACGCAATTTCCTGCGCAAGCCTTTTTACTTTCACCGTAAGCTTTGATACAACAACTGTCAGAACAAATATCACCATTAAAGAAAAGCAAAATCCAAAGAAAAATAACATATTAATAGGTGTTCCGATTCCCATGATTTTAGACATTTCTGTAATCAAATCAGGAAAACAGTCAAGGATCAGTATCCCCACACCCAGCGCAAACCATGATAAAGCATATCTCAACTCCAATTGTTTATTCCTGATCATCATAACGACAATTCCCATTGCAATCATAATAATAACCGCTACAATTAACTGTATTTTAATATCCATCTTCTCCTCCTATTTTCTAATTCTCTCAATCAAAATTGCAAGTGACACTTTTATCATGTAATATACTGATTTTTTCATTGAAATAGATGAAACTCCACCGCTTCTTTCTCGCATGATCACAGGTATCTCCATTACTTTTTTCTTTCTTCTCAAAATGGCTACAACACTTTCAGGCTCTGGATAGTCCTTTGGATATTCTTCCGCAAAAAATTCTATAATCTCTCTATTGACCATTCGTAACCCCGATGTGGGATCTGTTATATTTACTCCCGTGAGTAATTTAATCAACATTGTGAAATATTTAATCCCTATACGCCTGGCACCTGATGACTGAAACCCTTCCTTATTAATAAACCGGGAACCGATTACCATATCTGCACCTTCATTCTCCATATAGACTGCCATTTTACTTAAAAACTTCGGATCGTGCTGTCCATCTCCGTCCACTTGAACAGCAATATCATATCCATTTCTTGCTGCATACAAATATCCCGTCTGAACTGCCCCTCCAATCCCCAAATTTACTGGCAAATGAACAACATTAAAATTTTCTTTCTCACAAATCTCCTTTGTTCTGTCAGTAGAACAATCGTTTATTATAATGTAATCAAACCCTGGAGCGTTTTTTATAATATCTTCAACTGTATTTTTTATACTTTCCTGCTCGTTATAGGCAGGAATGATAATTAATCTTTTCATATTTTCTCCTACTTGTTTCATCTACTCTATGATAACTCATTCGACTTTTCACTCGCCGAATACCATTTTGTCAGTATCTTTGCAATTTTTTTTGGCCAGAATTTACAGAACATAATATAATCTTCCTTACTTCTCGCATTGTTTCCGAGAATCTTGGATGTCTCTGACTCTTCATGGATTCTGTGTCCCATCAGAATTTCTTTGTCATAAACAAATTCTCCTTTGAATCTGGACAGAAATTCCCATGCTTCCCAGTCCTCATCCGCTGCAAACCCAGGCTTAAAAACTGTTTCCGGAAGATTCTTCCGGGCAAATGCAACCGATGGACAACAAATTGGGGATCCAAGTGATAGAATTCTTCTTCTTACAAATCTGCTTTTTTGAAATGCTTTGACCCTGAGCGGCAGCAACAACATTCTTTTGATTTTCAAAAGCTTATTATCTGTCACCCGTTTTCCGTCCCTCAATTCAGCATAATCAGTAAAAAATATCAAAGGCTTCCTGGCCTTTTCCAATCCTCTGACCGCATGTTCTGCATAGTTTTCAAAATAAACATCATCCTGGTGTGTAATGGTAACAAAATCCGTATCTGCCTTTTTATATGCATAGTTCCAGTCCTGAACAATCCCTGCTTCCCCTTCATTTACATAAACTGGAATTTCATATTTTTGAGCAAGATTGCTGATATATTCATTTGGGGTGGATGTCACCAGTAAAATATCACTCTTCAGTGTCTGTTTTTTTAAAGACTGTATACATTCCTCCAAAAACTCACTCTCTTTATACGCGCAAATTGCAAATGTATGTTTATTTTTCATTTTTCTTTTTTCCTCTCCACATATCGTAAATTATGAATAGCATAAATACCGCCAGCAATACAGTCACTGAAATCAGATAGCTAAGACTTGCTCCCCGGATAGCATACTTCCTTACAAACAAATCTGAGATCAGAAACGCTGTTATGGCTTCTGCACCATATCCGATCAATGCATAACTTTGTTTTCTCATGATCGTCAAAATATAATACAAGAAAAATGCAAGCGCATTTACCCCTCCTGCCAACAACAAGATCAGCAGATCTGCCTTATATTTTTTCAAAGGAATTCCGTACAGCAGTGAAAGCACTGGAATTCCAAGCAGCCATGCTCCTGCAATACAGATTCCCGTCACAACAATGATCACTGCGAATACTTTTAAAATCACCTGTAAAAACTGTCTTTTTCTTCTGTTCTCATAATCTTCTGCCATCACAGACAATAGCGGCTTGAACACAAACGTGCTAAATAGATTGATGATCATAACAGGCATAAAGATTGCGGCATAGTATAGCTGATAATTCTCATCCAGCACTTTATCCACTGACATTCTGGAAGCGCTGTAGACATATGTATTTAAAAAGCAGCTAAGAAATAGCGGAAGACATTCTTTTAGCACATTTCTTACTTTTTCCCATTGAAAAGCAAGCCTTTCTTTCTCATAGAAATGAAGTACCTTTTGATTTACTATAAAAATCAGAAATACAGAATAAAGGATCATGCTGATAACTGCAATCATCAGATCATGTGTCAGCAAAATCATACCCGTCAAAACAATGATCCCGCCTGCCACTCTCCAGAATAGTAATTTCCCGGCAATATCGATCCTGCCATATCGCTGAAGTTCCCCTTCCTGTACATCAGAATATCCATCTAATATTTTATAAATACAAAGCAGCGCCAAAATCATGCACTTTTCAGCAGTATTCCCCTGGAACAGAATATAAATCCCCCCTGCCAGGACTGCCGCCGTACAACAGATTATTTTCGCAAAAAAATAATCCGAATATCCATAAGTCCTTGCAACATCTGTTACCTGAAATGTCCGGATTTCAAAATATGCAATTGTTCCGATCCACTGTCCGATCGCAAGTGCAAATGAAAATAGTCCTCCTGCCTTTTCGCCTAGAAGCTGTGCTACGATCACAGTAAAAAGCATTGTTGCAGCTGCCAACATACCTGTTCCGATCGTATTCCACAAAAAATTATTTCTCGTATTTGTCTCTTCCGAACCAAAAATTCTCTGAATGATTTTTTCTCCCATTTTATATTCTCTATCCACTCCATATATACTAACAAGTTATTATAACATTTTTTCTATTTAATCACAACGTTCACAGAATACTTTCCATAATATTTTCAAAGCTAAACTATAACCTTCCTTTTCTTTCATTTCTATTTAACTATTCTCATCACTTTCCAAAATCTACTGTAAACTTCAAAAAGTGCTGCCTTACGATATAGTTCAGTAAGTACAGCACTTCTTGACAATTTTCAATTTTTTCAGGTTTTTATATTACATCAGCCGTAATGTCCTCATCCAGTTTCTTATTATTTTTCTATTCTACATAGAGCAATACACCTCTCTATTTTCCATACATTTTTACATACCGCATAATCATTGTGGCCGTATCTGCACGACTGGCACCCTTCTGAGGCTGTATGCGTCCCTGATCTCCCGTAATAATTCCCTTTGCAACCGCCCATTCCACTGCTTCTTCTGCGAAACCCGTAACTGATTGATAATCTGGAAAACGCTCTAACTCTACTTTTTCTGAAACATCAATTCCTTTACCTTTAGCATATCTATATATCATTGTGGCAAGTTCTTCCCTCGTCATCATATTCGCCGGACCAAATGTTCCGTCTAAGTATCCAGTAATAACTCCTGCCTTTGTTGCCCAAGTTACCGGTAATGAATAGAAGGTACCATCCGGAACATCCGGGTACTCAGGAATAAACTGTACCTGAGGTTCTCCCGCCATTCGATAAATCATCGTCACAAAATGTGATCTCTCCAATGACTTGGCAGCCCCGAAATATGTATCCTCCATTCCAAACATAATCCCCTGATCTCTTACATATTCCACAGCCTCTCTATACCACGCATCATCAGGAACATCTGTAAATCCGCTTTGCGGCATCCCTTTTACAAGCCCATATTTCTGCGCGATCCCCGTTGCATCTGCAATTCCCAACTGTCTCAGAAAATTTTCATCCTGAAGTTTTGCCGCATCATATCCATGATCGAGAAACGCATGTTCTACAATGATCCCTGTCAGTCCAAGTTCTTTTGCCAGTACATTTGTTGTAAAGTAGTCTGCCTTACTTCCATCCGGATACTGGCCTGATGATCCTGCCAGTGTGCTGTCCTTAATCTTTGCTCCCCGGTTCGGAAGTCCCAGTGCGGTCAGCTGCTCTAAGATTTTATTCGATACACTAAGTCCTTCTTCCGACAGATCCGGCCGGTAATTCTTATTTGGATAATAAATCTCTGCCCCGGTCCCTCCACCGCTGTTAAAGTGAAGATCTACATAAAGGTCTGCCCCGGCATTTTTTGCATCGTATACTCTCTGATTCAGGCAATAGCTTGATGTTGAGTTGTAAGGACAACCTTCATTTTCCCGGATCATTACCACCCGGACACCGCTGTACTGTGATAACTCCTGCTGACAGTATCTTGCCACTTTCAATGTCAGCACTTCTTCCCGCAATCCATTTGCAGATGCTCCCGGATGATTTGCATCATGACCTGCACCGATTGCAACAACTACTTCTTTTCTCTCTCCACCTCGCGCATTCAGGGCAGCTGCCTCAGTGACTCCCGCCTCATCCAGTGTTTCTGAGATTGCGGCCTCCGCTGTTTCTGCTCCTGACTGCACCATCTGATTACCATCATTCATAGAATAGGCTTCCACCTGGGCATCTGACTCCGGTACTGACAATGCCTCATCCGGCACTGCCTGGAAAGAAGCTGTAATTCCTTTTTCTTCAAACAAAATTGTCTGCTCCTCACCTGTTCCATCTATATACGTAATTCCCGTAATCTGATACGTTCCGGTTTCTTCCATTCCCTGCTTCTGGAAGAGAACTGTATTGTTTAAAATCTGTGCTGCTTCCATCTCACCGGCAATTCCGGATTCGGTCTGATAGAATAACCTGGCTCCGCCAATTGTCATTTCCTCATTTTGAAAACCAACAACGATATTCTGTAAACCTGACATCCCCACAACATCCTCATCCAGATATACATACTCAACTTCTTCCGGTTCTGCTGCCTTTACAGACATTCCACAAATAAACACTGCCAGTGTCATGCACAGCAAAGCGATTATTTTTTCCACTGTTTTTCTCTGTGTTCTTACTGTACTTCTCATAAATTATTCTTCTCCCTCCATTTTGATATCGCTGACAAAATTATCAAAAAACTTCGATTCTTTTACCAGTTCTTCATCCACTGTTTCAATTCCATACTGCTCTGCCAGTGTCGGCTCTGCTGAGAACAGATTCGTTCCAAGTCCAAGCCGCTCTCCCTGGATCGTCACACCCATGCTTGCAAGTGTAGACGGGAACATGTCCATTGTCGTAAACTGTCTGTTTTTTGTCTGGACCGGCATCACCGCCGGATTGATAAACGCATTGTAGACTGTCCTCTGATAGGAAGGATCAATATTCAGACAAAAATCGCTGTCCATTGTAAGATGATCTCCTGCCATAACAATCGTTGTGTTCGGATAAAAACTCTGCTGCTGGATCCATGTAAGAAATTCCTGCAGCTGATGACTCGCACACAAGTACACATTCGCATATTGGTTATCTGTCATTGGCTGACATTTTTCACAATAATACCCATCTTCAAAATGAGTGTCTACCGTCAGCATTGTAAAGTTGAACGGCTGCCCAGTCATCGAAATCTCTGTCAGCTTTTCTTTTGCGATATCAAACAGCTTCTGATCTTCATATCCCCACCATACCCGGTAATCCGGCGGGATCTTTCCAGTTGCATTCGCCCATCCATAGTCAAGCATCTCATAATTTCCATGCTGCTCAAAATAATTCTTTCTTCCGCCAAACTCTGCATCCGATCCGATCAAAAGTGACTGATGATATCCCTGCTCTGCCAGGATATCCCCGAGACTTGTAACTGCCGGCATAAAGAGATCCTGCTCAGACATTGCATTTCCATCGATCGGAATCTTCAGGGGAAGTCCAGACGTCTGTGCAAACATTCCTCCCATCGTCCACGTAGAGCCAAATGCCGGATATGCACCTCCTGCCAGCAGTTCCGAATTGGAAAAGCTGATATTATTTCTGGCGATCTCTGTCAGTTCCGGAATTACATTCTGATCAAAGGCGCCTCCGTCTTCTTTTCCCATAAAAGTCGCCTCTGTCGATTCCAGGAAAATATAGATCAGATTTCTCTTCTGTTCCGGGAAAATAATCTCGGTATTTTTTGCATCTACATAATTGTCCTGGATAAACGTAGAATCTTTTCCCTGTGTTTCCAGATAAGTTCCGATGTCAAGATTTACCCAGAGGTAATCTGCCGCGCTGACTGACAGAACAACTGCCCCTGCAATTCCTGCTGCACAAACTGCAGCATATCGTTTTCTTTTCTTCCTGACCGCAGTAAAAATTGCCATTTCCAGCAGCATGACAAGAATCGCTGCTGGAAGACACTGATTCATGAAATCAAAAATCATATCTGTGTTGGTTCCTTCCATCGGTACTTTCAGATGGAAGATAATTTCATCGAAGGTAATCAGTCCCCATGTATCCATCACCCATCTGGATGCATTAAACAATACAATTCCGACTCCGCTTAACAAAATTACCAGAATACTGACAACTGCCAAAACAATTTTTTGCCCTATTTTTATAATTCTGATGTTTTTTATACTTTTTATGATTTTTTCCATTTTATTCTGCATTACTTTTCTGTTTTTCCATTCTGACTACCAGCACTATCCGAATAATTTTTCCGGATAAACACCCTCATCCACAAGTTTTCTGACAGCTTCTACAACAGCTTCTTTGTCTTCTTTGTAGGTAACTCCAAACCACCTGTCATGTGATTTCAAAACTTTTACATCCACTTTTTCTTCTTTTAACAGATCGCCGATGATCGTTGGAAGCAGGTATTCTGCTTTCAGATTATCTTCTGCAATCCCGGAAAGAAATTCTTCAAATCCCTTTTCTAAAATCTGGAAAAATTCCGGAGTCAGTCCCCACATATTCATTGACACCGGGGATTCCATGTCGATTGGCTTCATTCCCCCATCTGTGCGAACTGCAGCGCCCTCCGGCACCATCTCGATCTGATGTGTCTCCACAATATCTGTCAGCATTCCTTCGTCATCTACTTTGCAGATTCCTCTTGTCACACCGCCATTTTCACTCAACGTATTTTTAAGAACAAATCCTACCATGCAGATCTGCTGTTTCGCGGACATTTTCTTCTGCTCTGTCAGATATTGAAAAGCTTCTGTGTAAGCTTCTTTTCCATAATAATCATCTGCATTGATCACAAGAAACGGTTCTTTTACTACATCTTTACAGCAAAGGATTGCCTGACCGGTTCCCCATGGCTTTATCCTCTGTGCAAATTTCTCTCTGTATTTTTGAGGAATGTCATTCCGCTCCTGATATGCATATGCTACTTCGATCACTTTCTCGATCCGGTTCCCGATCACTTCTCTGAAATCTTTTTCCAGATCTTTGCGGATCACAAATACAACTTTGTCAAACCCTGCTTCCCTTGCATCTGCGATTGAATAATCCATAATGATCTCTCCGTTTGGCCCTACCGGTTCCAACTGTTTGATACCTCCGCCAAATCTGCTCCCAATGCCTGCCGCCATAATTACCAATGTTGCTTTGCTCATTTTTCTTTCTCCTTTTTTCTGCAAAAATAGTCGAGATCAATGCTCGACTATTTTTCTTTTATTCCCCTAAACCATTCTCAATCATTCCAATTATTTCCCGGGCTGCCTCTTCTTCATCTTCACCCTCGAATATAAATTCTACATCATCTCCAGTTTTCACGCAAGCCCCTAAAATACTTAAAACACTTTTTGCATTTCCATTTGAATTTCTTGTCTGAAATGTAATTTTACTCTCAAACTGAATTGCTACCTTACATAAAAGTCCGGCAGGACTTAAATGAAGCCCCGTTGGATTTTTAATTTTTACCGTCTGCCTTATCATTTTTCTACCACCTTATTTCTTCTTTTCTATTGTAATATTTATTTTTTCTCCCTTATACTGACAGTCTCCGTACCCCTCTACAACCGGAATAACCTGATATTTCCCAGGCTGCTTAAAATCTTTCAGATCAACATAAACATTAATCTTATCTACATCCAGCTTTGCCAGATTTTCTTCCGTACCTATGAATACCAGTTCAATCTGTTCTGAATCAATACTAACCTTCAGCCCCTCCTCCAGTTCTCTTGGAATCACAGAAGACACCGGCACATGAATCCGCCTTGTCCCACCTTCACTGACAGAAATAGTTACCGCAATATTCCTCTGGCTTTCATCCACCAGTTTTGTATTTTCCGGCAGATACGGTGTCAGATCAATTCCCACTTCTGTTCTCTCATTGATCTCATCTACTTCCAGCGCCTCCGATGGAACCGTAATTTTATCTATCTCTTTCAGCACATCCGGTCTTCCTGCAATCTGTATCTCCGCCGGCTCTACAATGGCCTCTTCCACAAAATAATTTTCGGCAATTTTATCCTGATACAGAACGTCCAGCTTAATATTTTTTGTATCCAGCATTTCCACATTGACCGACACTCCTTTGTCCCCAAGATTTGTCTGAAACTGGTCAATCACTCCTCCTCCTGCGTCATACAGAATCAGTTCTGCCGGCACCGTTCCGTCATTTGACATCCCTGATACATCCGCTTTTGCCACAACTTTACTAATCTGATTAATCGCGCTGACTCCTCCCTGAATTGTAATGTATGCCGGATCCGGTGTGACTGGTCCAAGAACGTACCCATCTCTTACCGTTCCCCTTGTCTCTGCTACAATCGGAAATCTTTTTGACAGATAATTTTCAATCTCCACTTCCAGGTTTCTTGGATCTGTATACGCTTCTTCATAATCACCCTCATAACCGTTGATATTTACTTCCACAGGAATCAGTGCCCTGCTCTCTAAATTCTGCATATCTGCATATGCGGTGATTTTTTCCGGATGCTCTTTTAAATTGGTCAGAATAGATTTTTTTGCCTTGACAGTTACTGCCACACTCTGATCTCCTGATACGGAATAGGTTTTTCCTTTTGATGTGATAATATCATCATTGCGTATCCGGACCGATACTCCCTTAAATGTTTCTGAGTCCACCGGATCTTCTACATTCATAACAACGAACCACAGAATAGCTGAAAAAAGTAAAGCAATTACTTTTAGCCCGATATTATTTATCAGTCTTTCCCTCATCTTTCCGACTTCCTTTCCATAATCTGAATCTCTTTCTTTCCACTGTTCGATCCTGGACATCGATCAGGCGCTCCGTCAGTCTTTCAGGTTGTACATTTCGTTCCAGTCTTCCACCCATTGCAACTGATACAGCCCCCGTCTCCTCTGATACAGCAATAATCAGGGCATCACTCACTTCACTCATTCCCACTGCCGCCCTGTGCCTTGTTCCCAGTTCTTTGCTCAGACTCATATTATCTGAAAGCGGCAGATAACAGGTTGCTGACACAATCCGGTCTCCTCTTATAATGATTGCCCCATCATGCAGCGGAGTGTTGTGCTCAAAAATATTAATCAGTACCTGACTGGATACGAGACAATCCAGGCGAATCCCCGTACTCTCGTATTCCGTAAGCTTAATTGCTCTTTCCACAACAATCAGCGCACCCGTTTTTACCTTTCCCATTTCAAAACATGCCCGGACTATCCCATCAATCGTCTCCGTACTAAACCGCACATTTTCTCTTTTTTTATCGATCGGAACTACTGAGGACAGTATATTTCTTTCCCCCAGCTTTTCCAGCGCCCTTCTGAGTTCCGGCTGAAATACAACGACCGCCGCCATTGCAAGCACGTCAATTGCATGTCCCGCAAGAAATAAAACAGTATTCATTTCAAGAATCGCGGCAATAAAAATGAAAACACAGAGTACCAACATTCCTTTCAGCAGCATCCATGCTTTCGTATTTTTAATCCATACCATTATTTCATATACAAGTATGGCAATAATTATAATTTCAATAATATCTACTGCCTTAATCTCAGGCATATACCATGCTGAAATATATTTTTCAAAAATCCTTTCTATCTGTTCTTTCATTTTTTCACCTCCCAGGCTGAATTTCTATACTATTTTTCTAATTCATGCTCTATCATTTTCTGCAGGTTCACTTCTTCTATATTGCCCTGACTGTCTGCTGTTCGTTCTTCCTCTTCTTGGATTTCTTCTTTTGAAATCGTTGTTGTCTCCTGTCTCTCGTTAATCTTTTTTATTGTTTTCTCCATTGCCGGCACCGAAATCTTCGGAACCGCCTTGATGTAATAATAATATTCGTCATCCTCAAACTGGATCCGCTCTGTCCGCGAATAGTCCACGGTAAACACAAAAAACTCCAGTACAACAGCTACCAGAGCAGCCACCACGTTGCCCCCGATCATAGAACCATAAGGAATATGTACATCAAAGACAAGTTCACCGCTCACAACGAGTACGATATTGGAAATGATCCCGACAGCGATCGCCACTTTCCATGCATAGTCAAACGAACTTCTGCGGATCGCATATACGATCAGCAGACTCACAGAAAATGCCAGCACAAAGATCAACATCTCTTTATTTGTGAATACCTGCTTTGTAAATTCCGTCACTGCCTGCAGCATCCCCTCGGCTCCTGCTCCGCCTTTGAATGCGGTTGCAGAACCTGACACAAGGTGCAGCATAAAATAAACGATCGTTCCACATGCCACCGGCACAAGATAGACCGGTGTCCCGATCAGACCGTAGATAACCGGGATCACATATGGGATCTTAAACAGAAATGCCAGCGGTGTCATTAAGAGGATCATCGCTGTACCCGGCGCAAACCGGAAATAGAAGATAAACATCATTAAAAATATCGCCGCAGTCACGGCAAATACTGCCAGTGAAAGCGAAAACATATGCAGTAATACCAGAACGGCTGCCGCCACGGCCATGCAAACCGGAGGCAAAAATGTAAATAAGACCGCCAGTCCTGCCGTCACATAGTCAGCTGCCGCCAGTTCCATATACCCGATCCTGGAATTGATCATCCCAAATACAAGGATTCCGAGGATCAGCTGAAGCACTTTATCGATATACTTTGCATACCGCGCATATACTTTCTGCATCTCTTCTTTCCACACGTATAAACTATTCATCTACATATTCTCCTTTTTATACATCTTACTCAGGCGCGATAAATTTCTGTAATATCTCTTTACTCTTAATTTTGCCTCATTATGTTTTCTCTTATAGTAGCTTCCTGCTATCATCCCATAAATGATCAGCACAGCAATATATCCGATAACGACCAGCACTCCAAGCAGAAAGAATCTTGCAAGCGTCAGTCCCTCAAAGATCTTCTCCAGATTCACAAGGAAAAACAATCCGACTGCCAGTCCGTATCCGATCGTCGTCCAGATTACTGTGAGGATCGTGTGGAAACTCACATAATCTTTTCTATAATAACTGTTTACCTTAAAATCTTCTTTGCCTTGTCCTTCTTCATAGGAGGCCAGCTTTATCATCATCTTTACCCGTTCCTCATTTAACATTTTGTCACCTCTGTCTCCGTTCTTCCCCTCAGCTAAACGCTGTTTTTAGTATAGCATATAATCAGAAACCTTGTCCAACACTTATAGTCAGAAAATACACTTTTTGCACTCCCTTTTCCTTTAAGATCCGGGCGATCTCATCGATAGTGCTCCCGGTTGTATAAATATCGTCGACCAGAAGGACATTTTTCTTTTTCTTCCAGTCAGCAGACACCGAAAATGCCCTGGAAAGCGCTCTTCTTCTCTCCTGCGGATTCATTGTCTTAAGCGGATCTGTTTTCTGTACTCTGCTGACTGCAAAAGACTCCACCGGAATCCGGATCCTTCTGGAAAGTTCTTCTGCCAGCACTTCTGCCTGATTGTACCCTCTCTTCTTGCGCCTGCTCTTATGGACCGGAACCGGAATGATCACTTCAATCTTCCACTGCCTGATCAGACCGGAAAACTGTTCTGCCATCCTGGCTGCATAATACTCTGCAAAAACACGTCGGTTTTTGTACTTAAACCGGTAAACAGACTGAGACACCGGCATTTTATGGATCCAGAGGCTTCTCCCCTGCTCGTAGAAATGTTCCATGCTCTGACAGTCATAACAAAACTCCTGTTCTTCATAGCGCACCGGCTTTCCACATCTTTTACAGCGCGGCTCCTCGATCAGCCGGACCTCTTTTTTGCACGCTTCACAGACTCCTTCGGAAGCCACTGTTCCACAAAATACACATGTCGTTGGATACAGTAAGCTCAAAATCTTTCTTTTCCATGTTTCTATTTGTTCTCTCATCTGCGTTACAGGACGCTTTCATACCGCTCCCGGATTGCTTCTGCCAGGCTCGTATACCGTTTCTGCTCACTCTGATTCTGGATCATCTCGTAAAAAGTACGTTCATCTCCTACCAGTGTAACACATTTTTTTGCCCTTGTGATCGCTGTATATAATAAATTTCTATGATATAAAAGTCTTGGTCCCGGTAAAAGCGGGATCACAACTGCCGGATATTCACTTCCCTGCGATTTATGTATTGTGATTGCGTATGCCAGTTCCAGCTCTTCCAGCATTTTAAATGAATACTCTACTTTCTTTCCTTCCTCGTATTCTACGGTCATGATTTCCTGATAATGGTCGATCTTCTTTACGATCCCCATATCCCCGTTGAAAACACCAACCCCTTTGTCGACAGTCAATCCGTATTTTGTACATACCTCCCACTCCAGCTGGTAGTTATTTTTGATCTGCATCACTTTATCGCCAACACGGAATTTCTTATTTCCATACTCTTTTTCCTCTTTCTTCCGATCTGGTGGATTCAGATATTCCTGCAGAATCACATTAAGCCTCTCCACACCGATCAATCCCTTTTTCATCGGTGTCAACACTTGTATCTCATGCATCGGTGCATCCACATATTTTGGCATTTTTTCCTTTACCAGCTGAATGACAATACTGATGATCACATTTGCATCCTGCCGCTTCAGGAAAAAGAAGTCTCTTCCTTTATTTTCCAGGCTGACCGGCTCTCCTTTATTGATCTTATGGGCATTGACAACAATATCGCTCTCCCCCGCCTGACGGAAAATCTTATTGAGTCTTACCACCGGAAAGCAGTCGGATTTTATCATGTCCTTCAACACGCTGCCCGGCCCCACAGACGGAAGCTGGTTTACATCCCCCACAAGAACCAGATGTGTCCCTGGCATTACTGCCTTTAGAAGTGCATGGAACAGCGGCAGATCTACCATCGACATTTCATCGATGATGATCACATCTGCCTCTAGCGGATTTTCTTCATTTCTCCCGAATCCGCCCGCCTGATCTGCCTCCGGATTTCCGTTGACTTCCAGCAGTCTGTGAAGCGTCTGCGCCTCACATCCGGTCGCCTCTGTCATCCGCTTTGCCGCACGTCCCGTTGGAGCTGCCAGATAAATATTCATTCCTTCGCTCTCAAAGAAATGGATCATCGCATTGATCGTCGTTGTCTTTCCAGTTCCCGGGCCTCCGGTCAGAACAAGCAGACCGTTTTTCACTGCCTCTTTCACTGCCGTCCGCTGCAATTCATCCAGCGACAATTCTGCATACGCTTCAATCTTCGTCAGCCGCTTTTCCAGATAGTATTCTCCCACCTCATTTTTGATATCCAGCTCGTACAACATTTTTGCCGTATTTAATTCTAAATAGTAGAAATGTGAGGCATAGACCCTCTTTCCTTCCGGCTTTTCTTTGACGACAATCTTCTTTTCCATACAAAGATCCATCAAATGCCGTTCCATGTCTTCGATCTCAACCTGCAAAAGCTGACTTGTCCGCGCAAGCAGCGTCTGTTCCGGAAGATATACATGCCCTTCTCCAACCGCCTGAAGCAGTATGTAAAAAATACCGCTTCGGATCCGAAAATCTGAGTCTGTATGGATCCCCACCTTCGCCGCGATTTCATCCGCTGTCTTAAATCCGACTCCTTCCACATGGTCTGCAAGCTGATATGGATTCTGTTCGATCACACGGTAAATACTCTGCCCATAATGCTGATAAATCTTTGCCGCAAGCGTCGTAGAAATACCATACTTTTGTAAATACAGCATCGCCTGGCGCATCTCTTTCTTCTCCTCCACCTGAACGGTGATCTCTCTCGCCAGTCTTTCGCTGATCCCTTTGATCTCTGCAAGACGCTCCGGTTCTTCCTCGATGATCCGAAACGTATCTCCTTTAAATTTTCTCACGATCCGCCCTGCCAGAGCACTGCCAAGTCCTTTGATCGCCCCGGACCCCAGATACACTTCGATGGAATGGAGATCCTCCGGTTCTTTCACACGGTACTCCTGCACCTGAAACTGTGATCCATATACTGCATGATTTGTGTATTCTCCAGAGATTTCCAGAAATTCTCCCTCACTGATATAATGAAACATTCCGACACAAGTCAGCTCTCCATCCTCATTGTGCAGATGAAATACAGTATATCCATTGTCTTCATTCCGGAACACAATATGTTCCACATACCCGATTATTTTCTCCATCTTTCTGCTCTTTTCCTTTTCTTTTCAATCTGTTATTATCCTACCATGTTTTAAAAATCATGAAAACTCCTTTGCAAATTGCTTCTGAGAAAATACAACTTTCTCTGATCTCCCTGAGATTTCACACAAAAACTGCCGGAAAGTCATCCTCCCTCCGAACAGCCATCCATTTTACCTCCGGCTTACTGTTCTTCCGAATCTATCACTTTCCGGCAGACTATATCTCATACGTCCTGCTCTCTCCTGACATCGGTCAGAAATTCCTCCTTGCCCCAGTGACTTCCGCAAACTGTCCGCTTCCCACTGCGACAACCTTCATCGGATCCTCTGTCACCATCGTGCGGATCCCCGTCTTTTCCTCGATCAGTTCATCCATTCCCCTGAGCAGCGCTCCGCCGCCGGTCAGCATGATCCCGCGCTCCAGAATATCTGCCGATAGTTCAGGCGGCGTCTGCTCCAGCACATGGATCACCGCCTCCACGATCTGCTCTGCCACCTCCCGGAGTACTCCCTCTGTCTCTGAAGATGTGACCGTCACTGTCTTTGGAAGTCCGGTCACAATGTTCCGTCCCCGGACCTCCAATTCCAGCTCTTCTTCCGTCGGATACACTGTACCCACCTTGATCTTAATCTCTTCCGCAGTACGCTCTCCCACCAGCATATTTTGCTTTTTTCGCATATAGCGGGCGATCGCCTCATCAAAATCATCTCCAGCTGTCTTTACAGACGTGTGTACAACTGCTGCCCCAAGCGAAATCACTGCTACATCTGTCGTCCCGCCTCCGATATCGACGATCATGTTTCCAAATGGCTTCATAATATCAAGACCGGCTCCGATCGCCGCTGCCACCGGTTCTTCTACAAGACAGACTTCCCTCGCACCTGCAGCATAGGCAGCTTCTTCCACCGCTTTTTTCTCCACCTCTGTGATCTGGCACGGGACACAGATGCTGATCCGGGGTTTTTTGAGCATTCTTCGCCCAAGCGACTTCTGTACAAAATATTTGATCATCTTCTCTGTGACTGTATAGTCTGACACGACTCCTTTTTGCAAAGGTCTGACTGCGATCATATTTCCCGGCGTTCTGCCAAGCATCAGCCTTGCTTCTTCCCCGATTGCCCTTATCTCCTTCGTATTCCGGTCGATCGCCACTACCGCCGGCTCCTTTAATACGACTCCTTTTCCTTTCAGGAACACGAGCACACTCGCAGTTCCCAGATCAATTCCGATGTCTGCAGCCATCCCGACTCCCCTTTCTTTTCCGCTTCTTTCCGGTACAACCTCTGATTCTTACACATACCCCATCGGTTCACACATCTTAATTCAATATGTTTCCTCCATCATCTCTGGTCCTGTCACATCCATGCTATTCTTGTGCCAGCATTGGTGCAATATATTTTCCGGTATAAGAATGTTCGGAAACCGCAATCTGCTCCGGCGTACCTTTCGCGATCACTGTACCGCCTTTGTCTCCTCCCTCCGGACCGATATCGATAATATAATCTGCTGTCTTGATCACATCCAAATTGTGCTCGATGACTACTACTGTATTTCCATCTGCGGAAAGCTTCTGTAAAATCTCTGTAAGTTTGTGCACATCTGCAAAATGCAGTCCGGTTGTAGGCTCATCCAAAATATAGACTGTTCTTCCGGTACTCCGCTTGCTGAGTTCCGCCGCAAGCTTAATCCGCTGCGCTTCCCCTCCGGACAGTGTCGTGGACGGCTGTCCAAGACGGATATACGACAATCCCACATCATACAATGTCTCCATTTTTCTGCGGATACTCGGCACATTTTCAAAGAAATGCAGCGCCTCCTCCACAGTCATATTGAGCACATCATAAATATTTTTCCCTTTATATTTTACCTCCAACGTCTCGCGGTTATACCTCTTTCCATGACAAACTTCACAAGGTACGTACACGTCCGGCAAAAAGTGCATCTCAATCTTCAGAATTCCATCTCCGCTGCACGCCTCACAGCGTCCGCCTTTCACATTAAAACTGAACCTTCCTTTCTTATACCCTCTTGCCTTTGCATCCGCCGTCGCAGCAAACAGATCCCGGATCAGATCGAACACACCCGTATAGGTCGCAGGATTGGATCTCGGTGTCCTTCCGATCGGGGACTGGTCAATATTGATCACCTTGTCCACCTGTTCCAGCCCTTCGATTCGCGTATGTTTTCCCGGAATCGTGCGGGCTCGGTTCAGTTCCTTCGCAAGCGCTTTATATAAAATCTCATTGACGAGCGAACTTTTTCCAGATCCGGAAACCCCAGTCACGCATGTCATAACCCCAAGCGGAATCTCCACATCGATGTTTTTCAGATTGTTCTCCTTCGCCCCGATGATTTTTAAAAATCCTTTTGGCTCCTTTCTCACATCCGGAACCGGAATCTTCCTCCTTCCACTCAGATAAGCGCCCGTCACCGATTTTTTATTTTTCATGATCTCTTTGGCAATACCTGCCGCCACGACCTCTCCGCCATGTTCACCTGCCCCCGGACCGATGTCAACAATATAATCGGCTTCCTTCATCGTATCTTCATCATGTTCCACGACGATCAGCGTATTTCCAAGATCTCTCAGATGTTTCAGCGTCTTCAGCAGCTTGTCATTATCTCTCTGATGCAGACCGATACTCGGTTCATCCAGAATGTATGCCACACCTACAAGTCCGGAACCAATCTGTGTCGCCAGACGGATCCGCTGCGCCTCTCCTCCCGACAAGGTCCCCGTCGCCCGGGAAAGTGTGAGATAATCTAATCCCACATCCATGAGAAAATTAGTCCGTGCTTTGATCTCCTTCAGGATCTGACCTCCGATCAGTTCCTGCGTCTCTGTCAGCACCAGCTCTCCCAGGAATTTCTGAAGTTTCTCAATCGATAATGCAGTCACTTCTGCAATGTTCATCCCGCCTACCGTAACGGCAAGCGCATCTTTTTTCAGGCGCTGCCCGCCGCAGGTATGGCACGGCGTAATCCTCATAAATGACTCATACTCTGCTTTCATTGTCTCAGATCCCGTCTCCCGGTAACGGCGCTCAACATTGCGGAGAAGCCCTTCAAATGCGACATCATAGATTCCCTCACCGCGCTGCCCTTTGTAATATACCTTCACTTCTTTTCCATCGGTTCCGTGGATCAGCACATGCTTAATCTCCTCCGGATATTCCTCAAACGGTGTGTCCAGATCAAACTTGTACTCCTTACAAAGCGCCTCAAGAATTGCTCTTGTAAAGCTTCCCTTGTCGGTACATGACTGCCATCCGATCACAGCGATCGCACCTTCATTGATGCTCAGCTTCTGATCCGGAATCATCAGATCGATATCAAATTCCATCTTATATCCAAGTCCATAGCAATCCGGACATGCGCCAAACGGATTGTTAAATGAAAAGCTTCTCGGTTCGATCTCCTCGATACTGATCCCACAGTCCGGACATGCAAAACTCTGGCTGAAATTCAGCGTTTCTCCGCCGATCACATCGACCTGAAGCAGACCTTCTGCCAGTGTCAGTACGCTTTCGATCGAGTCTGACAACCGCTTTTCAATCCCTTCCCGGACGATCAGACGGTCCACCACAATTTCTATATGGTGTTTGATATTTTTATCCAGTGTGATCTCTTCTGTCAGCTCATACATATTTCCATCTACCCGCACACGGACATACCCACTTCGCTTTGCCTTTTCAAACAACTTCGCGTGCGTTCCCTTACGCCCCCGCACTACCGGAGCGAGCAGCTGGATCTTCGTCCCTTCCGGCAGCTCCATAATCTGATCTGTCATCTGATCCACTGTCTGCTTTTTGATTTCCTTTCCACACTTCGGACAGTGAGGAATACCGATCCGTGCATACAGCAACCGGAAGTAATCATAAATCTCTGTCACAGTTCCGACTGTCGAACGCGGATTCCGGTTTGTAGACTTCTGGTCAATCGAGATTGCCGGAGAAAGTCCCTCGATACTCTCCACATTCGGCTTTTCCATCTGCCCGAGAAACTGTCTGGCATAAGAAGATAACGATTCCATATACCTTCTCTGTCCCTCCGCATAAATCGTATCGAATGCCAGTGAAGATTTTCCCGATCCACTCAGCCCCGTCAATACAACAAGCTCATTTCTCGGAATATCCACATCTATATTTTTCAGATTATGCTCATTTGCACCTCTGATCTTAATGTATTGCTTTTTCTCTGATTTGCGTGCCATCTCTTACCTCTTCTCTATTCTATTTCTCTATCGTTTGCTCTTCTGCGCTTTTTATTCCATCTTTTTCTTTTCTGGTCAGCTTTTCGTCATCTACAGCCCTGATCCTTTTTCTTTTTTCAGCATTTTAGTCTTCCAGTTCCTGCAGTTTCTTCTTAAATTCGATCAACTGGTCTCTCAACTCTGCCGCCGCCTCAAAATTCAATTCTGCTGCCGCTTTCTTCATCTTCTTATTGATGTCCCTGATCACTGCCTGCAATTCCTTTTCACTCATAGATTCCGGATCTTTTTCCAGTTTCATATCATCTGAAGAAACTTTCTTGGAAATACTGATCAGATCCCTCACAGACTTACGGATCGTCTGCGGAGTGATTCCATGTGCCTCATTATATTCCATCTGAACCTGACGCCTTCTCTTCGTCTCCTCGATGGCCGCTTTCATCGAATCTGTCATCGTATCTGCATACATGATGACATGCCCCTCCGCATTTCTCGCAGCACGGCCGATCGTCTGGATCAGGGAAGTCTCTGAACGCAGAAATCCTTCCTTATCTGCATCAAGAATCGCGACAAGTGTGATCTCCGGAATATCCAGTCCTTCTCTCAAAAGGTTGATTCCTACAAGAACATCAAACACATCCATACGCATATCCCGAATAATCTCTGTCCGCTCCAGCGTGTCGATATCTGAATGAAGATATTTCACACGGATTCCAAGTTCTCTCATATAATCTGTTAAATCTTCTGCCATCCGCTTCGTCAAGGTTGTGATCAGAACTTTATTCTTCTTTGCGATCTCCTTGTTCACTTCACCGATCAGATCATCAATCTGACCTTCCACCGGGCGCACTTCCACTTCCGGATCAAGAAGTCCGGTCGGACGGATCACCTGTTCTGCCCGGAAAAGCTCATTTCTCTCCTCATATTCTCCCGGCGTCGCAGAAACAAACAGCATCTGGTTGACCTTACTTTCGAATTCCTCAAAATTCAGAGGACGGTTGTCCATCGCCGATGGAAGCCTGAATCCATAATCCACCAAAGTCTTCTTGCGGGAGCGGTCCCCCGCATACATGCCTCCGATCTGCGGGATCGTCTTATGTGACTCATCGATCATAATGATGAAATCGTCCGGAAAATAATCGATCAGCGTATGCGGCGCCTCCCCCGGCTTCAACCCAGTCAGATGTCTCGAATAATTCTCAATCCCTGAACAGAATCCCGTCTCTCTCATCATCTCAATATCAAAATTCGTCCGCTCCGCAATCCTCTGTGCCTCCAGAAGCTTGTCCTCACTCTTAAAGTATCTGACCTGCTCCTCCAGTTCTTCCTCGATCGCCTTTGTTGCCCGGTCAATACTTTCCTTCGACACAACATAATGGGATGCCGGAAAAATCGCAACATGGTTTAACTCGCTCTTAATCTCCCCGGTCAGCAGGTCGATCTCCGTAATACGCTCAATCTCATCCCCGAAAAATTCCACCCGGATCGCATAGTCTTCCGAGATTGCCGGGAAAATCTCCAGCACATCCCCTCTCACCCGGAATGTTCCCCGCTTAAAATCCATATCATTTCTGTCATACTGGATCTCGATCAACTTCGCGATCACCTCATCCCGATCCTTGATCATGCCTGGTCTGAGCGAGATCACCATCTCCTGATAATCAATCGGCGAACCAAGCCCATAGATGCAGGACACACTCGCAACAATGATCACATCCCTCCGCTCTGACAATGCAGCCGTCGCAGAATGACGAAGTTTATCAATCTCATCATTGATCGCAGAATCCTTGGCGATATAGGTGTCAGAAGATGGAACGTAGGCTTCCGGCTGGTAGTAATCGTAGTAGGATACAAAATATTCCACGGCATTATTCGGGAAGAATTCTTTGAATTCTCCATATAACTGAGCCGCCAGAGTTTTATTATGCGCGATGATAAGTGTCGGTTTATTCAATTGTGCGATGACATTCGCCATCGTAAATGTCTTACCCGAACCGGTGACACCAAGAAGGGTCTGGCACTGGTTACCTTCTTGAAAGCCCTTTACAAGCTGGTCAATGGCTTGTGGCTGGTCGCCGGTTGGGGCATATTCTGATACTAATTCAAAATGATCCATATAGTTCTCCTCTGTTTAAATCATCTCTCATTTATTCCAAATTCTTATCTTCTAATAATGTTTGTAGTTCCTCTTTACTAGGAAGTACTGTCTCATATTTACTCGCAAATATCTGATTATTGTCCTTAGGCAATGTCATTTCTACAATAGCATCCTTCTTATCTTTACAAATTATAATGCCTATTGTTGAATTTTCATCGTGCAATTTAACTTTTCGATCATAATAATTGACATACATCTGCATCTGTCCTATATCTTGATGCTTTAACTGACCAATTTTCAAATCAAACAATACAAAACAACGCAGTAAACGATTATAAAACACCAAATCAACTCTAAAATGCTCTTCTTCAAATGTAAATCTAACCTGTCTACCTACAAATGTAAATCCTCTCCCTAATTCTAATAGGAACTTCTGCAAATTATCTATAATTCGATTTTCCAATTCCGTTTCAGAATAAGTAACCATTTCTGGAAGTCCTGTAAACTCTAAAATATACGGATCTTTGAATATATCTTCTGGCTTTTCAAGCATTTGTCCTTCTGTTGCAAGACGCATTACTTCTTC
>CAUWEA010000006.1:0-62496 GCA_963557735.1 uncultured Faecalimonas sp.
TCCGGGACTTCAGGATCTCTGTGTATCCAGAACTTCCTTTAAATGGGGAATCCCGGTAGATTTTGATCCGAAGCATGTTGTCTATGTATGGTTAGATGCGCTTACAAACTATATCACGGGAATCGGTTATGACTGCGATGGAGAGAACAGTGAGCAGTTTAAGAAAGACTGGCCGGCAGATCTTCATCTGATCGGAAAGGATATTATCCGCTTCCATACAATTTACTGGCCGATCTTCCTGATGGCGCTTGATCTTCCGCTTCCGAAACAGGTATTCGGACATCCATGGCTGCTCCAGGGTGATGGAAAGATGAGTAAATCTAAAGGAAATGTTATCTATGCGGATGAACTTGTCAATATGTTCGGGGTAGATGCAGTACGTTACTTTGTTCTCCATGAGATGCCGTTTGACAATGATGGTGTGATCACATGGGAGCTGATGGTAGAGCGTATGAATTCAGATCTTGCAAATACACTCGGAAACCTTGTAAACCGTACGATTTCTATGACAAATAAATATTTTGGAGGCGTTGTCACAGATAAAGGCGCTGTGGAAGAGGTGGATGCAGAGTTAAAGGCAGTTGTAGATCGCACACCGCAAGCGGTAGATGAGAAGATGGAGAAACTCAGAGTTGCAGATGCGATCACAGAGATCTTCAATTTATTTAAGCGCTGCAATAAGTATATTGATGAGACAATGCCATGGGTACTTGCAAAAGAAGAAGAGAAAAAAGACCGTCTGGAGACAGTGCTTTATAATCTGATCACAAGTATTTCAAAGGGAGCAGAGCTGTTAAGTTCTTTCATGCCGGAGACATCTGAGAAGATCCTTGCGCAGTTAAATGGCGGACATGTCACAGATAAGCCGGAGATCCTGTTCCAGAGACTTGATATGGAAGAAGTACTGAAAAAAGTAGAAGAGCTGCATCCTCCGGTAGAGGAAAAGGCAGAGGAAGAAGCGGTGATCGATATTGAGCCGAAGGAAGAGATCACATTTGAGGAATTTGGTAAAATGCAATTCCAGGTAGGTGAGATCATCGCATGTGAAGCAGTAAAAAAATCAAAGAAATTGCTTTGCTCACAAGTAAAAGTCGGAAGTCAGGTAAAACAGATCGTATCAGGTATCAAGGCACATTATACACCGGAAGAGATGGTAGGGAAAAAAGTAATGGTACTTGTCAACTTAAAACCGGCAAAACTGGCAGGTGTTTTATCAGAGGGAATGCTGCTCTGTGCAGAAGATGCGGATGGAAATCTTGCGCTGATGACACCGGAAAAAGAGATGCCGGCAGGGGCAGAGATCTGTTAAGATCCTGCCTTCGATGCACTGCAGATAAGAAAGAAACAATTACGAGAAAGAAGGAGAACACAATGAGTAAAATCAGAATTGGTATTGTTGGATATGGAAACATCGGACGCGGTGTAGAACTTGCGGTCGAGAGAAATGAAGATATGGAACTTGTTGCGGTTGTGACACGCCGTGATCCGGAAAGTGTCCAGATTCTGACAGAAGGTGTAAAGAAAGTACATTTTGACGATATTCTTACATTGAAGGATGAAGTAGATGTCATGATTCTCTGTGGAGGCTCTGCGACAGACCTTCCGGTAATGGGACCGGCAATCGCAAAGAATTTCAATATGATCGACAGTTTTGATACACATGCAAAGATTCCGGAATATTTCGCAGATGTCGATGCAGCGGCAAATGAAGGCAAGAAAGTAGGAATCATCTCTGTAGGATGGGATCCGGGAATGTTCTCTCTGAACCGTATTTATGCAGAATCTATTCTTGTGCAGGGAAGCACTTATACATTCTGGGGTAAGGGTGTCAGCCAGGGACATTCTGATGCGATCCGCCGTATCGAAGGAGTAAAAAATGCGATCCAGTATACAGTTCCGATTGAAGAGGCAGTGGAGAGAGTCAGAAGCGGAAGTGAACCAGAACTTTCCACAAGAGAAAAACATCTCCGCGAGTGCTATGTAGTAGCTGAGGAAGGTGCAGATAAAGCGCTGATCGAGAAGACGATCAAAGAGATGCCAAATTATTTTGCAGATTATGATACAACTGTTACATTTGTGACCGAAGAAGCGTTAAAAGCAGAGCACAGCAAAATGCCGCATGGAGGTTTCGTGATCCGTACTGGAGAAACAGGAAGAGATGGAAACAAACATGTGATCGAGTACTCTCTGAAACTGGATTCGAATCCGGAATTTACATCCAGTGTATTAGTTGCTTATGCACGTGCTGCATACAGACTTGCAAACAGTGGAAACTGTGGTGCAAAGACCGTATTTGATATTGCGCCTGGTCTGTTGTCCATGAAATCCGCAGAACAACTGAGAAAAGAAATTCTGTAAGAGACTACAGAGATAAAAAAAGCAGGCACTGCAGGGGGATCCGTGTCATATCAGCTCCTGCCGGTGTCTGCTTTTATAAAATCCTTTTGAAGAAAACGTAACTGAAACGCGGCTGCAGATCAAATACAGTACACTAGCTTAACTGTACTTCTTTTGCTTCTTCCGGTTTGAAATCATTTGCAAGGTCATAAATATTGTGGCCCGTAGATTCGCTCAGTACACGTCCTTCTAAGGAATAGCAGCGGATAAATCTCTTGTTATCGATGCTTGACCAGTGTTCTACATCCCATGTCAGATATCCATCTTCGTCTGTTTTCTTTCCATCCAGGATCAGGTCTACCTGGCGTCCGTTGACCATGATGTCAACAAGTTCTTTTTCAGTAGCTTCCAGTTCTACTTTATTTACTGTGTCGTAAACTTTCATTTTCAAGTTCCTCCTCTTTTTGATATATAGACAAGTATAATCTTTTTTACGGATAAATTCAAACCTTTTATAGAAGAAACAGACAGAAAAGTTGAATTTAAGGGGATTTTCACTTATAATCAAGAACAGAAGCAAAAGCCGGAAAGGGGTTAATATAGATGATTTTTGAGACACATGCACATTATGATGATGAGCAGTTTGACAGCGACAGAGAAGAGCTTCTTGCCGGGATGCAGGAAGCGGGGATCGGGACGATCGTAAACGTCGGCGCCACACTGCATGGATGCGAGTCTACGATCAGACTTGCGGAACAATATCCGTTTATTTATGCGGCGGTTGGTGTACATCCTGATGAAGTTGGTACATTGGATGAAGAAAAGTTTTCGTGGCTGGAGGAGAAACTGTCACACGATAAAGTTGTGGCAGTCGGGGAGATCGGCCTTGATTATTACTGGGATCATGAATCACACGAAGTCCAGAAAAAATGGTTTATCCGCCAACTGGAGGCTGCGAGAAAAGCAGGGCTTCCGGTGATCATCCACAGCAGGGAAGCGGCGGCGGATACTTTGGAGATCATGAAGGAATATGGTCAGGGAATGAAGGGAATCATCCACTGCTACTCTTATTCCACAGAACATGCCAGAGAGTATGTGAAGATGGGATATCTGCTGGGAATTGGCGGAGTTGTCACATTTAAAAATGCAAAGAAGTTAAAAGAGGTTGTTGCAGAGATTCCGCTTCAGTCACTTGTTTTGGAAACGGACTGCCCATATCTTGCGCCGGTCCCGAACAGAGGTAAGAGAAATTCATCACTGAATCTTCCTTTCATCGCAGAAGAAATTGCAGCGATCAAACAGATCAGCAGGGAAGAAGTAATCTCGCAGACAAGGGAGAACGCAAGAAAATTATTTGGAGTATAGGAGAATATATATATGAATCAGCCAACATTAGGCAATCCACAGAATACCATTGCGGTATTGCAGAAGTACAATTTTTCATTTCAGAAGAAATTTGGACAGAACTTTTTGATCGATACACATGTGCTGGATAAGATCATCCGCTCGGCAGAGATCACGAAGGATGATTTTGTTCTGGAGATTGGTCCTGGAATCGGAACGATGACACAGTATCTTGCATGTGCGGCAAGAGAAGTTGTGGCAGTTGAGATCGACAAGGCACTGATCCCGATATTGCAAGATACATTGAGCGGATATGATAATGTCACGGTTATCAATGAAGATGTGTTAAAGTTGGACATCGTAAAACTGGCAGAGGAAAGAAATGGGGGCAGACCGATCAAAGTTGTGGCAAATCTCCCATATTATATTACAACACCGATCATTATGGGGTTGTTTGAGAGTCATGTGCCGGTACAGAGCATCACAGTTATGGTGCAGAAAGAAGTTGCAGACCGGATGCAGGTTGGCCCGGGAACGAAGGATTATGGCGCGTTGTCACTTGCGGTGCAGTATTATGCGAAGCCGTACATCGCCGCAAATGTCCCGCCAAACTGTTTCATGCCAAGACCGAAAGTCGGGTCGGCAGTGATCCGGCTGGAATGCCATGAGAAACCGCCGGTTCAGGTAGAGGACGAGAGACTGATGTTCCGTATTATCCGGGCATCCTTTAATCAGAGACGGAAGACGCTGGCAAATGGACTGAAAAATTCTCCGGAGATCTCGCTGTCAAAAGAAGGCATCGAGCAGGCAATCGCAAAACTGGGAAAAGGAGCAAGTGTGAGAGGAGAAGCTCTGAACCTGGAAGAATTTGCACATCTGAGCAATATTGTCGGAGAACTGATGCAGGAAGAGCAGAAGAAGTAAAGGCAAAGTACTTTCATATTTCATATAAAAGGGGGAAATAAAGATGAGATATCAGATTTTAGGAGACACGCTTCCGGTAGTAATTTGCAGACTTGGTGCAGGAGAGAGTATGATCACAGAAAAAGGATCGATGGCATGGATGTCACCAAATATGCGGATGGATACTTCGACAAACGGAGGAATCGGTAAGGCATTCGGAAGAATGTTTTCTGGAGAAGCAATGTTCCAAAATGTATACACAGCGCAGGGAGGAGAAGGGGAAATTGCATTTGCATCCAGTTTTCCAGGCTCTATCCGGGCATTCTCTGTCCGTCCGGGAGAAGAGATCATTGTCCAAAAAGGTGGTTTTCTTGCAGCCGAGGCAGGTGTGCAGCTGTCGGTACATTTTCATAAGAAGATTGCATCAGGCTTCTTCGGCGGAGAAGGGTTCATTCTTCAGAAGATTTCCGGAGAAGGTGTGATGTTTGCGGAGTTTGACGGTCATGTGATCGAGTATGAACTTCAGCCAGGGCAGCAGATTGTGATCGATACCGGACATCTTGCGGCGATGACAGCATCGTGCCGGATGGATATTCAGACAGTTCCGGGGCTGAAAAATAAAGTTTTTGGCGGAGAAGGATTTTTTAACACAGTGATCACAGGACCGGGGAATATCTGGCTTCAGACAATGCCGATCAGCAATGTAGCAGGAGCGCTGCGCCCATATTTTCCAGCTGGAAACTAGGAAAATGAGAATATCGGAATAAATCAGAACAGACTTTTTGTGAATAGAAAAACAAAAAGTCTGTTATTTTATTAATAATTATTTAATATTTTGAATATTGCAAAAATGAGAATGCTTTAGTATAATAAATGCTAAATTACAAAAAAACAGACATCATCATTCAGAGAGGAGAAGCCTATGGGAAAAGAAACTTTATTTGATATCACACCTCAGATTGAGACGTTGGCAAAAAAGTGTGAAGCGAACAATGAAATTGATAAAGAATTATATACAAAGTATGAAGTAAAGAGAGGGCTCCGTGACCTGAATGGAAAAGGTGTGCTTGCAGGACTGACCAATGTCTCGGATGTCCGGGCGAAAAAGATAGTAGATGGTGTAGAAGTTCCGTGTGAAGGAAATTTATATTATCGTGGATACAATGTGAAAGATCTTGTAGATGGATTTCTCCAAAAAGACCATTATGGATTTGAGGAGATCGCATATCTTCTGTTATTTGGAGAACTTCCAAATGAGCGTGAATTAAGAGAATTTCACGAGGTACTTGTGGAGCGCAGGACGCTTCCTCCGACATTTGTCCGGGATGTGATCATGAAAGCGCCCAGCCGGGATATGATGAACAGCCTTTCACGTTCTATTCTGAATCTGTATTCCTACGATGAAAAAGCAGATGATACATCAATCCCAAATGTGCTCAGACAGTGCCTGAATCTGATCAGTCAGTTCCCGATGCTGATGGTCTATGGATATCATGCCTATAATTACCGCATGGGAGAGGATTTGTTTATCTATGCACCGGATCCGTCACTTTCCACGGCAGAGAATATTTTGATGATGCTCAGAAAGGATAAGAAGTACACGAAGCTGGAAGCAAAGATACTGGATATGGCGCTTGTGCTCCATATGGATCATGGCGGAGGAAATAACTCGACATTTACAACGCATGTAGTCACATCTTCCGGAACGGATACTTATTCGACTATGGCAGCGGCGATGGCATCTTTGAAAGGGCCGAAGCATGGAGGCGCCAACATCAAGGTGACACAGATGTTTGAAGATATGAAGCAGCATCTGACAGACTGGGAAGATGAAGATGAGGTAAGAGCATATCTGGAAGCTCTTTTGGATAAGAAAGCATTTGACCAGAAAGGACTGATCTATGGAATGGGACATGCGGTCTATTCCATCTCAGACCCGAGAGCCGATATTTTCCGGACATTCGTTGCACAGCTGGCAAGAGAAAAGCATTGTGAGAAGGAATATGCACTTTATGCACTGGTAGAAGAGCTGGCTCCGAAAGTAATTGGTGAGAAGCGGAAGATCTACAAAGGAGTCAATGCCAATGTAGACTTTTACAGTGGACTTGTATATAGTATGCTTGGTCTGCCAAAAGAACTGTATACCCCGATTTTTGCTGCTGCGCGTATTGTCGGATGGAGCGCCCACAGACTGGAGGAACTGAAAAATGTGGATAAGATCATCCGGCCGGCTTATAAGTCGTTAGCTCCGCACAGAGCGTATGTGGAGATGGAAGACCGATAAAAACAAGAAGGAAGGAAAAAACATGGAAAAGACAGAATTTTATTATCCTTCCAGTGAGGGACATACAGAGATCCACGCAGTAGAGTGGAGAGGAGAAGGACAGATCAAGGCTGTCCTTCAAGTCTGTCATGGAATGGTAGAGTATATTGATCGGTATGAAGAATTTGCCTCTTATCTGACTGACAGAGGGTTCGTGGTGACCGGACATGATCATCTGGGGCATGGGAAATCTGTGGCAGATGAAGAAGATTATGGATATTTTCCGGAGCAGAGAGGAAATATATGTGTCGTGGAGGATATTGATACCCTGCGCAGAAAAACAGAGCAGAAATATCCGCAGGTTCCATATTTTATGCTTGGACATAGTATGGGATCGTTCCTGCTCAGACAATACCTGCTGGCTCATGCAGAAGGCTTGTCAGGAGCTATTATTATGGGAACCGGGTATCAGCCACTGCCGGTACTTATGCTCGGACGGTGCGTGTGCAGGTGTATCGCGGCAGTGAAAGGATGGCGTTACCGAAGTAAATTTGTGAATTCGATGGCATTTGGAGGATATAATAAAAAGTTTCATCCGGTGCGGACCGAAATGGACTGGCTGACAAAAGATGAGAAAATCGTAGACGCGTATTTAAAAAATCCGATGTGTACATTTATATTTACGGTGAGTGCTTACTATCAGATGTTTGGCGGAATGGAACAGCTGCAGAAGAAAGGAGCAGTCGAAAATATTCCAAAAGATCTCCCGGTCTTTTTTGTTGCAGGAAAAGACGATCCTGTGGGAAACTTTGGGAATGGTGTGGAAAAAGTCTTTCAAAAATACAAAGACTGTGGATTAAAAGACGTTCAGATCAAGCTGTATGCAAATGACAGACATGAAATACTGAATGAGACAGACCGGGAGACGGTGTATGAAGAATTGTATCAATGGATGGAAAACTGTTTTTATCACTGTGTAGAAGAATAAAAAGTTACACCGAAACAGAAGTATTTCGATAAAAAAGAGCCAATATATCTCAATATGGCAGTAAAAAGTATGACTATCAGTCCCTGAGAGAATACGAGGCTCTTTTATTTATGAAAAGTTATTTATACAAGTATTTAGATATTTCTTTCTGTCTCAAACAAAGCTTGTTTCCAGTCCTTGTAAAAGCTGCTGATGGAAGAATATCTTTTAGATCTTTCAGGCAAGACAGCTTTGCATGCGACATCATAGCATGATTTGCCAAGTTCCCACTGATCAAGGGAGCAAGGGGAAAATGCATTTTGTTCATAGCGAGTATAGACTTCTTCATCGGTGTAATGACCAAAAAAGCTGTCAAAAAGAAGCGCGCCTAGCGTATAGACATTTGTTGACTCATCAATTACAGCACCATAGCAGTATTCTTCCGGTGCTTTTAAACGCTTTGTTCCCCAGTAGTCTTCTCCCATGTCATTTATAGCTGGTCTTTTTCGGAATAAGTCGATATCACAGATTGTTGTTTTGTCTGTTTGGAAATCATACATAATGCTTCCGGCATAAAAATCAACCGCAATATATCCACTTTCAGAAACCGTATTCAAAAAGGAAAACAGAACTTCTGCGGCAGCAAGTCTTTTCTTTAGAGGTAATTGTCGAAAACGCTTTGCGGGCGGGATCAGATGAGGATTTTTGTTATAGTTTTCAAAATTCCAATGATCAAAGAGACAGTCACCATCTGCCCATTTGAATACAGAAATATATAAATCATCCAGAGAACCGTGCTTTACGAGTTCGATTAAATGTGGATGTCTAATTGCTTCATAAACAGACATTGCAGATTTGAGTGCTAAAATAGCCTCATTCTTTGTACGGATAGACTCTGAAGTGTTAATTCCGGCAACTTTTATAAAAAATTTTTTTGTTCCCCGTGCGACGCCAAAACTGATATTTCCAGAATCATTCTGGTCAAATACGGCAAAAATTTTTCCAAATTCTTGCAGCCATGAAAAATCATGGATTTCTTTCAGTTGAAATTTAACTGTATCTAATGTAACAGTAATCATATATCCTCCTGCTTCCGGGAGGTAATTATTGATAGTTCCTCCCTGATTGTTTATAGTTTATACTTTTGTTTTCACGTGCCATTGTCATAAAAATCATCTCCTTTATCAGTCAAATATCTATATCAACACAAGATGGACTTGTGGAAAATGAACTATCTTTGCTATAAGAAAGTATAATACAAAGATGGTGGATTTTCCAGTAGGTTTCTTAAAGATGATATTCTGGAAAATGTCGGAAGTCTGAAGGAGTGCAGTGCTTATAATATTTGAATTGACGAATAAAGTAGCTCATATTTTCATAGCCGGTGCTGAGCGCTATTTCGGTAATTGGTGCATTGCTTTTCAAAAGAAGAGCAGAAGCCTGGTTAATACGGTATTCGTTGAGATAAGTAAAGGGGGATTTGCCTATCTTCTTTTTGAAAAATTTGCAGAAGTAATTTTTATTCATGTGTGCACATTCAGATAATTGTTCCAAATAAATTTTATGCATATAATTTGCCTCAATATAAGAAAACACTTCTTTCAGAGGATCAAAAGAAGTCCTTTTTGACAAAAATTCTTCTGAAACAGTGAGAAACGCACCGTGCAAAAATAAGGTTTCCAGTATCTGAAGAAGAAGGATTTTAATTGAGAGAGGGGTAACAGGTGATGGGGATTCATATAAAAGGGCAGCAGCTTGTATGAGAGATTGTATTTTTTCAGTACATTCTTTTGACAGAGTTTCTCCGTAAGGAAACTGTAATTTTTGAGACAGAAGAGGAAGAATAAATTCATCCTGACAAATATCGTACTGTGTAAAACTTAGGAGAGACATGGGAAATAAAAGTGCATAGTGGTGAGATACTCTGCTATGACCGAAAATGCCATGAACAATGCCGGGATTGATGAAATATACATGTCCTTCTGTCAAAGGATAAGAAGAATTTTCTGTGCGAAGTGTCAGGGATCCTTTTGTGACATAGATAAATTCCAGTTCGTCATGCCAGTGGTAAGGAACAAAGTAAGAGCCGGTAGAGTCAAATTGTGAAAATGCTTCAAATGGAAAATAAGGGGTTCCATGTGGTTTCTCCTGAAGAGTTTGTTTGTTCATGGCAGAGATACCTCCTGATTAATAAAAAGTGAATATAGTATAGGTATAGCATAACATATTGCAAGAAAATATAAAAGAAAGTGTTTATACTATCATTAATACTTGAAGAGGAGGAAGAAAAATGTGGTGGAAAAACAGTGTAGTATATCAGATTTATCCAAGAAGCTTCGCAGATAGCAATGGGGATGGAATCGGAGATTTAAACGGTATTACGGCACATCTCGACTATCTACAGAAACTCGGAGTAGATGTCGTCTGGCTTTCACCGGTATATCAGTCACCAAATGATGATAATGGGTATGATATTTCCGATTACCAGAATATTATGCAGGAGTTTGGTACAATGGAAGATTTTGACCGAATGCTTGCAGAAATGCATAAAAGAGGAATAAAACTTGTGATGGATCTGGTTGTAAATCATACATCAGATGAGCATGCATGGTTTATAGAAAGCAGAAAATCAAAGGATAATCCATATCGGGATTTTTATATTTGGAAAGAAGGAAAAAATGGAACGGCTCCTAACAACTGGGGTGCATGCTTTGGAGGTTCGGCATGGGAATATGATAAAGAAACGGACATGTATTATCTTCACTGCTTTTCAAAAAAGCAGCCAGATCTAAATTGGGAAAATGAAAATGTGCGAAAAAAAGTTTATGAGATGATGTGCTGGTGGTGCGAAAAGGGAATTGATGGATTTCGTATGGATGTAATCAGTATGATCTCAAAGGATCAAAGCTATCCGGATGGCGAGGTACAAAATGGTGGTATATATGCAGACTTTGGGCCGTTTGTCTGCAATGGTCCGCGGGTACATGAATATTTGCAGGAAATGAATCGGGAAGTTCTTTCAAAATATGATCTGCTTACAGTTGGAGAAACAGCAGGAGTGACCATCGAGGAGGCAAAGAAATATGCAGATATTAAAGGGAAAGAACTTAGCATGGTATTTCAGTTCGAACATGTAGATCTGACTGTCGGAGCATTTGGTAAATGGACAGATGAGAGAGTGCATTTGAAAGATTTACGGGAAGTTCTGAATAAATGGCAGACAGAGCTGGAAGGAAAGGCATGGAACAGTCTTTTTTGGAGTAATCATGATCAGCCAAGAGCTGTTTCCAGATTTGGAAATGACGGACCAATGTATCGAAAACTGTCGGCAAAGATGCTTGCAACTTGTCTTCATATGATGCAGGGAACCCCTTATATTTATCAAGGGGAAGAGATTGGCATGACTAACGCATATTTTGACGAAATAGAATCGTATCGGGATATTGAGAGTATTCATGCATTTAAAGAGGCGATGGAGAGAAAAATCATGTCAGAAGAGGAAATGCTAAATGCCTTAAAAGTAATCAGTCGGGATAATGCAAGAACACCGATGCAGTGGGATAGTAGCAGAAATGCAGGATTTACAACAGGGGATCCATGGATTGCAGTAAATAAAAATTATCTGTTGATTAATGTAGAAGAGTCTCTTCAGGATACAGATAGTATTTTCTATTATTATCAAAAGCTGATTGCGCTCAGAAAACAATATGACATTATTGTAGATGGCAGATTTCACGGAATTTTGGAGGATAATAATGATATTTATGCATATGAACGAATTTTAGAAAATCAGAGACTTGTGGTAGCATGTAACTTTACAGATCAAAAAGTGGTATGTACACTTTTTGATGATGAGGGACAAGGAGAAGAGGTCATCTCTAATTACAAGGAACACAAAAAGGGAATTTTAAGACCATATGAGGCAAGGGCAGTGTTAGTTTCAAATAGGTAGTTCTGGGTTACGAATAGGAAAGAAATGGGGAATGGATATGAAAAGAAATTGGATTGTGGCAAGTATCTTCACAGCAACTTTGGCAGTAATTGCAGGTGGATGTGGGGTGTCGAAAGAAAGCGGAGATGACTTAAAAGATGGAAAAGTACAGCTTCGGTTTGCAACATGGGATGTTGCGGAAGATATGGACCGGCAGCAGAAGCTGGTAGATGAGTTCAATAAAGAACATGATGATATTGAAGTGACACTGGAAGCTTATGGAAGCAATTACGACACAAAAATAAGTGCTGGTATGGGATCCGGAGATGCGCCGGATATTATGTATATGTGGAATTATCCAGCATATGCAGATGGGTTAGAACCGCTTTCATCTTATATAGAAAAAGAGGGTGGAGATGAATTTAAGAAGAAGTTCAGCAGCACATTGTGGAATTATAATTCACTGGAAGAGGAGATTTATGGCGTACCAGTGGGATTTACTTCTCATGTTTTATACTATAATAAAGATTTATTTACTGAGGCAGATTTGGATATCCCGACAAATGAATGGACATGGGAAGATCTGCAGGATGCGGCAAAGATCATTACAGAAAAAACAGATGCGAAAGGTTTTGCATTTCAGATGAAGCCGGATCCGTATGATTTTGAAATGTACTTATGGAGCAATGGAACTGCATATTGTAATGAAAGTGGAGAATTAAAAGGATGTCTTGACTCAAAAGAGTCCAAAGAAGTATTTAAGATGTTTCAGGATATGGAAAAAGAAGGCTATGGTATTGCAACTGAAAAAGATGGGACAGATGAGTTCCGTTCTGGAAATGCAGCAATGTTTGTCAGTGCCTCCTGGCCGATAGAAGCACTAAATGAAGATAATATGAATTATGGTGTTGTAAATATTCCATCTTTTGATGGACAAAAATCAGTCAGTATTTTGAATTCATCTGGCGTTTCCATCTCAAAAGACAGCAAACATAAAAAGGAAGCATGGGAATTTATTAAATTTTACAGTGAAAAAGAATACGCAAAAGGATACGGAGAGATGAATACACCAGGAATGGAAGCATTTCTTACCATGCTGGAGCAGAGCGATGGATACCGTCCTGCCAGTTTCCAGATTGAAAGCTGGTCAGAACTTTCTGAAAATTTATCGCTGGCATTTGAAGAAATATTTAATCCGAGTTCTATGAGGGATGTATCCGAGGTGCTTGAGGAAGTGGCACAGCAATAAAATTCTAATATCAATGTTAGTGAGTACAGCAAAAACCCGTCAGCCAGGGGGCTGACGGGTTTTTGCCGTTTTATAGTTATTAAAGGAATGAGAGTTAAAGTGCTACACCCCGGAATCCCCAGGGTGTATGTACTTTATGAGGGGGGGAGATAGTGAGTGTTAATCAACTATCTAAACGTAGTATAACGAATAAATGTGTCTAAACTATGTGTAATTTCTAAAAGAAAACAAAAAAATATTAATATAGTCTTAAGGTGGGAATGCACAGAAGCAACAGAACATATCCGGAATATTCTGGGGATATAGTCAGTGTCAGAAAGTTCTTTTCTGACACGCAAGTTCGAATTAAACATTTCTTAATAATTTCCATAATCCCCTCTTAAAAAATCACTGCTATCCTTGTATAATACAGAGGAGGTGATGAAATATGTTTAATGTATTAGTATGTGATGATGACAAGGAAATCGTAGAAGCGATTGAAATTTATTTAAGGCAGGAAGGCTACAATGTGCTAAAGGCTTATGACGGTCAGGAAGCGATCAAGGTGCTTGATTCGACGGAAGTAGACCTTCTTATTATCGATGTGATGATGCCGAAACTGGATGGCATCCGGGCAACATTAAAGATCAGGGAGAAGAACAGTCTGCCGATCATTATTCTCTCTGCAAAATCAGAAGATGCAGACAAAATATTAGGACTGAATGTAGGAGCTGACGACTATCTGACAAAGCCTTTTAATCCTTTGGAATTAGTGGCAAGGGCAAAGTCGCAGCTCAGAAGATATACACAGCTTGGCAGTACTGTAATGGAGAAGAAGAGTTCTGTGTTTACCGTAGGCGGGCTGAAAATTGATGATGAATTAAAAGAGGTGACAGTGGATGGGGATGTGATCCGGCTGACACCTATCGAATATAACATTTTATTACTATTGGTTAAAAATCAAGGGAAAGTATTTTCTATCAATCAGATTTACGAAAGTATATGGAACGAGGATGCGATCGGTGCAGATAACACCGTTGCAGTTCATATCCGCCATATCCGGGAGAAGATCGAGATCAACCCGAAAGAACCGAGATATTTAAAAGTTGTATGGGGGGTCGGATATAAGATAGAGAAACTTTAAAGGGCAGAAAGCCCTGGAGAGGAGGAAATATGAATAAATGGTATCAATCGAGATTATGCAAAGGACTATTGATTCTGTTAGTGCATGTACTGTCGGTATTTATGGTGATCAGTCTTGCGTGGGTGCTTGTCTATCCGGGGCAGGAATATTTGAGTGCATTCCAGAAAGATAAGCCGCTGGCCTATGAGGACAGCGAGGGGTTTGAAGATACGGTGCAGTCAGCGGTAGCAAATATTTTAGATTACAGAACGCTTTGTCCAATGTTTGAGACAGAAGGAAAGTATGATCCGAATAGGCTGATCGATCTGAAGAAATTTGATGAAGATTCCAGGGCAGTAAATGGGGAAAATGAATCGGGAATCGCGTATAAAGTCGGAGATCTGATCAAATGGGCGGAAACTTATGGTGGCATAAGTTATATGGAGGAAGCCGGTGTCATTGTATGTGAAAAGGAAGACGGCACATATCAATACTATTATGATTCTGAATTTAAAAAGCTGATCGAGGAACAGAAGCTTCAGTTTGTAGAGACAGAAGAGATGGGCATGGAAGAGTACATGGCGGATCTGGGTTACGAGGACTACATGAATGATGGATATTATTCAGACGGATCTGAGAAGGTACTGAAAGATAAGGACGGGAAGATCCTTTATACGGACTGCTGGAACTTTTCAAACGGGATCATTGGTGAGAAGTATGCGCCGGAAGGATTTAAAAATCTGCTGGAACTGGTAAATACAGATCCGGAGTGGAATGGAAAGCTGGAGGAAGCCTACCGTCTGCTTGACAATGCGCTGCTTATGGTTCCGCACTATTATTATCAGTATAAAGACGGACTGGAAACTGTGGAGGAAGGAAATACGAACCTTGCATATCTGTATGTAGATCAGAAGGAAAAGAAAGTATATACAAACCGCAGCGCTTACAAAGATTATAATAAAGCAGAAGAAAATATCAAACAAATGACAGCACATGGGAAATATGCTGTTGTCGCGCCAAAGCTTGCAGATTTTCAGTCAAATATGGATGTTTCTGCAGAAGAATGGAAACATATCGTGACCGGAAGCACAAATCAGAAGGAAGAGTTTCTGTTTGCAGTGTCTGTGGATACAGACTATCCGATCCAGGACAGCTTTTATATGAGAAATAAGGAGTATGAACAGTATAGTCCGTGGGTAAAAGTCGTTGTGATCGGAAGTTTGATCTCAGCAGTACTCTTTTTCATCAGCTTCATCTGGCTGACAGCTGTGACCGGACATGTCAATGGAAAAGAAGGAATCACACTGAGCTTTTTCGACCGGATCAAAACAGAGATTGCAGCGGCGCTGATCATTGCCGGACTTGCATTTGCAATCGCAATACCGGTTTCCGGACTGAATGTGGAAAGCGATCTGGCATACAGTTACTCGCCAGAAGGGTTTTACATTTCTTCTGCATATGGATTTGAGCAGAGGTTCTTTGAGACAGCTGTGATCGGAGGAGCTGGAGTTCTTCTTGCCTGTGCGATAGGAATGACAGGTTATCTGAGTCTTGTAAAACGAATCAAGGCGAGAAAGCTCTGGAAGAACAGCCTGCTGCGCTGGTTTGGACATTTGTTTATGATCTTCTGGGAAAACCGTAGAAGTACGACAAAGACCGCACTTGGTTACATTACATTTATGTTACTGCAATTTTTGTGGGCGACTGGGCATCCGATCTTCATTTTGAGTGTATTGGCAGTGGATGTGGCAGTGTTTGCGTACCTCTTAAAGAGTGCGATCGCAAAGCAGAAGATCAAATTCGGAATCCAGCGAATCGCATCCGGGGATGTAAATTATAAGATCCCTCTTGGAAATATGATGAAAGAGGACACGGAAATTGTCCAGAATATCAATCACATTGGGGAAGGAATCCACAATGCGGTTGAGGCAAATATGAAAAATGAACGTCTCAAGACAGACTTGATCACAAATGTATCACATGATATCAAGACACCGCTGACATCGATCATTAATTATGTAGGATTGTTGAAGCAGGAGAAATTTGAAGATCCGAAGATCCAGGGATATCTAGAGATCCTCGATGCAAAATCGCAGAGACTGAAGACGCTCACAGAAGATGTGGTGGAGGCATCGAAGATCAGCAGTGGAAATATCACACTTCACTATATGAATATCAATCTGGTGGAACTGATCAACCAGACGACCGGAGAATTTGCAGAAAAGTTCGAGAAGAGGAACTTAAATATCGTTGTCAATGTTCCAAAGGAACCGGCAATGATCCGGGTAGACAGCAGAAGAATCTGGCGTGTCATTGAAAATATTTACAATAACGCAGCAAAATATGCGATGGAAGGTACGAGAATCTATGCAGATCTGAGAATGTCAGACCGCTATGTAGAATTTTCTCTGAAAAATGTATCCGAACAGCCGTTAAATATTTCTGCAGATGAACTGACAGAGCGGTTTATCCGCGGGGATGTGTCAAGAAGCACGGAAGGAAGCGGACTGGGATTGTCGATCGCGAAAAATCTGACAGAACTTCAGGGTGGAAAATTCTTACTGTATCTGGATGGAGATCTCTTTAAAGTAACAATTGTATTTCCGAGACTGTACCAAAAGGGAGATCAAAAGCAACAGCCGGAAACAAATATATAGAATCAAAAATTTCACAGCGAATCAGAAATAAGACAGACGGATGAGAGAGAAAGGATGGGGAAATTATGAAATTTCCCTGTCCTTTCTTGCATTTGGAGGGGGCAGGCATTACAATACAACTACGGAAGAAAAAAGGAGTAAAAACAGATGGAAGAGATTAGAAAAATACTGGCAGAGAGCCTGAATATAGATTTGATCGGAGCGACACTCAGCAATCCGAGAAAAAAAGAAGAAGCCGTAAAAGTGAAAGTACGTCCGGTGCTGATCAAGGATGTACTTTTCTTTCAATGTGAGACCCATAAGAACAATCAGGTTTTTCATGAGAATTATGGATATGAGCAGGCATGCAGTGTGCTCGCGGAAGAGATGGAACTGTTCCGGCAAATGCAGATAGACACAAAAATGTTTCAGTATACAGTGCTTGTGAGTAAAAAAGGAAAGGTAACCGTCCAGAAAAAAAGAGCAAAAGGAGAGCGGAAGCAGGGAGAACTTTCGCACAACCGCACGAAAAACTATATTTTAAAAGAAGGGGTTCCGGTCCCATTTTTGCAGGATCTTGGAGTTATGACAGCCGAGGGAAAGATTGTCCGGACAAAATTTGATAAGTTCCGGCAGATCAACCGTTTTCTGGAGTTTATCGAGGATATCCTGCCGCAGCTTGCAAAAGACAGAGAGGTGACGATCCTTGATTTTGGATGCGGAAAATCGTATCTGACCTTTGCGATGTATTATTATCTGCATGAATTGAAGCAATATGATATCCGCATTATCGGTCTGGACCTGAAGAAAGATGTCATTGCAAACTGCAACAAACTCAGTGAAAAATATGGATATGAGAAGCTGAAATTTCTTGAGGGAAATATCGCAGACTATACCGGGGTTGAGGAAGTGGACATGGTAGTAACTTTGCATGCGTGTGATACTGCCACAGATTTTGCACTTGCAAAGGCAGTTGGGTGGAATGCGAAAGTGATCTTATCTGTTCCATGCTGTCAGCATGAAGTCAATGGACAGATCCAAAATGAGATCCTCAGTCCGGTGCTGAAATATGGTCTGATCAAAGAGCGGATGTCAGCGCTGATCACAGATGCACTGCGCGCGGAATATCTGGAAGGACAAGGATACGATGCACAGATTTTAGAGTTTATTGACATGGAACATACACCGAAAAATATTTTGATACGGGCAATAAAAACGGGAAGGAAAAAGAATAATAAAGAACAGATAGAAACATGCCGGGAATTTTTACAGATTCATCCGACGTTAGGGGAGCTGTTGCAATAAAGGGGAGCTTTGCATGAAAGAAAAATTAAAACGAGCAGGAATCTTGACACTGGTATTTCTGATCGCTGTGATTGTTTTTAGTTTTTTGACAAACAAAGGAAATGCAGATATGACAGCGGATATGGGGGGAGCGACACTGCCGCGTCTGAAAATCGTGTCCGGAGAGCAGGAGATCAATCCGCTTGTGGGGTATGTCTCTGAGATGGATACCGGAAAAATGCGGAGCACGATCACTCCGGTCGAGACAGAGAGCGGAATGACGATCCGGATTGAAGAAGGAGCCCTGCCGGTAAAAGCACTGACATATGAAGTCTGTTCAGCGAATGGAGAAACCATTCTTTATAAGGAAAAGATTAAAGAGATCGGAGATGAGATCACACTGACTTTTTCAGGGCTTAAACTTCCAGAGCGGGAGGCAGTTTTAAAACTGACGCTGCATACAGAAAAGCAGGATATTTATTATTATACGAGGATTTGTGAAAAAGAAGGAACAGACAGTGATGCATGTCTTGCATTTGCAGAACGATTTCACAATATGACATTTGAGAAAGAAAATGCAGAAGCGATCGCCGCATATTTGGAAAACGGGACAGAAGATGACGAGACCGATCATCTTCAGAAAGTGACAATCCATTCGGATGCAGAGCATCTGACATGGGGAGAACTGCGTCCGCAGATCAAAGGGGAAGTCAGCAGGAGCATCAAAGAACTCAGTGGAAATTATATGACGGTGATCTATGACTATGAGGTAGAGTGTACCGGAGAACAGGAGGAGGCCGAAACCTATCAGATCCGGGAATACATGAAAGTGAGATATGCAGAAGGGAAAGAATATCTTCTTGACTATGAGCGGACGATGGAGCAGGAACTGGATCCATCCGGAAAAGTGCTGGATAATCAGGGCATCCTGCTTGGAATCGCAAAAGAGGAGATTCCCTATATGACAAATGAGGCAGGGACGATCGTCTCCTTCGTGCAGGCAGGTGAATTGTGGAATTACGATCAAAAGGAGGATGCACTGTCACTTGTATTCAGCTTTGCGGATTCAGAAGGGTACGATATCCGTAATTTATACAAAGAGCATGAGATACAGATCGTATCGGTAAACGGGCAGGGCGATACCACTTTTAAGGTGATCGGATATATGAACCGCGGAGAACATGAGGGGGAAGTAGGCACTGCGATCTATTTCTTTGATATTGAGAAAAACGCAGTGGAAGAAAAAGCATTTATTCCGGATAATATTTCCAGTGAAATCTTATTAAAAGAACAAGAACAGCTTGTCTACTATAATGAGGAGCAGGAAGTACTGTATGCGATGAAAGAAGGGACGCTGTTTAAGGTTGATCTGGAAAAAGGGAACAAGAAAGCGCTGGTGGAAAACCTTACAAAAGACCAGTATGTATCCTCGGAGGACGGAAGGCTGCTGGCATATCAGACCGCTTCTTCTCTGGAAGATGCAGGGGAGGTAAAAGTGCTTGACTTTGTCACCGGAAAAGAGCGGACGATCACATGCAGCTTTGGAGAATTTATCCGCCCGCTGGGATTCATCTCCGATGATTTTGTCTATGGGATCGGGCGAAAGGAAGACATGGGAATGTTTGTCACGGGAAAACATGTCTGCCCAATGTATAAGCTGGAGATCCGTGATACAGAAAATGAAGTTGTCAAGACGTATCAGGCAGATCAGGTATATGTGACGGGAGTGACCGTGGAAGAAAAAATGCTGATCCTGGACCGGGTTGTAAAAAATGAGTCTGTGTATATGGCGGCTGCAAAAGACTATATTACAAGCAATGAAGAAGTAGAAAAGAGTAATATTTCCATAGAAACTTATATTTCTGAAGTGAAAGAACGCCAGGTCAGGATCAAATACGAATCCGGGATTTCTGATAAGACTCCAAAGCTTTTAAAGCCAAAACAAGTATTGTTTGAAAATCCTGTTCTCATTCCATTTGATGAGGAAGAGCATGCCGGGGTATTTTACACATATGGAAAAGGGAAATTACTTGGTATCTACACAAATGCAGCAGATGCGATCCGGCAGGCAAATGAAAGTCAGGGGCTTGTTATAGCAGAAAGTCAGAAATATGTATGGGAAAGAGGAAACCGAAGTCTTGTATATGATATTGCCGGGATCGATGCCAGTCCATATCCGGAAGGAAACACATTGGCGGCGGCATTGAGCCGTATCTTGTCTTATGAAGGGAAAGCGGTGGATGTTGCAGGAGAAATGGCGGCAGGAAAACAGCCGATCGAGATTTTCAAGGAACAATTTCCGGAAAATGTGCTGGATCTTCATGGATGCCAGCCGGAAGAACTATGCTATATTCTCGGAAAAGGGACACCGGTCATTGCTATGACGGATTTGAACAATGCAGTGCTGCTGACCGGGTATCATGACAGCACGGTCACTTATATGAAACCAGATACGGGAGAAAAAGTCACAGTTCCATATGCGGAACTGGAGGCGATGACCGCGGCAAGTGGAAATACTTATATCGGATATTTAAAATAAAAGAAATCAGACATGAAAAAAACTGAGGGCAGCCGAAACATGCAGGCAGCACCTCAGTTTTTTATCTGTAAAAGGATCTGCTTTTTGAAAGAGCAGATTCAAAAGCAAATTAAAGCGTAAATAAACGATGTTTGTATTTATTCAGTGCAAAATAAAGGATCATTCCGAGTACACCGCAGGAAATCACCTCACCAATTCCGACACTCAGCATCAAAAGCGGGATCGGAATTGCTTCCCCATAGGCAAACCGCAGCACATACGGAACAATCAATGTGTTTGCCACAATCGGCGGAAGCGGAGCCAGAAACTTATTCTGTCTGCGCAGGGCATAGGTAACAACAGCCCCGATCAATGTTGCCAGCGTTCCGAAAATGATATCCGGGAGCATAGCGCCTCCGAGAATATTTCCAATCAGACATCCGACAAAAAGACCCGGAACCGCAGCCGGAGTAAATGCCGGAAGAATGGTCAGCGCCTCAGCAATCCGCACCTGCACGGAGCCAAAACTAAACGGCGCAAAGACAACTGTCAGTACAACATAAATGGCAGCGATCATTGCTGCCTGCGTAGTAAATATTACACGTTTGTTTTTCATAAGATAAATCTCCTCTAGTTTTTTTGGCGAGTGGAAGGTCACGAACACTCGATTTATTTCCGGGAAACTAAAGCCGGGCGGCTTATCCTCTTTTACGGAGGGGCAGCCCTCCATACGAAAGAAAGGAGGGTGATGTATGCATGTTACCTGCAAACATGTCTCTTCTATAAGAGTAGATCTTCCAGTTTTTTAATCATTTCTTCTTCCGGATAGAATAGTTCATCATTCATCGTCTCAAAAAAGTCCTGGAATGCGAAGAGAAGTCCGGGTTCCTCGATGTTTAAGAAGACATTTTCTTCTGATTCGGGATTGACAAACAGCAGGTATCCGGAATTTTGTCCGATAAAAATGTTTGCACCATAAGGAATACTGCCGATAGATTTTTTTAACATCTTATATTGGAACTGGTCTTTGAGAGCCAGCATTTGCTGAATCAGAAAGATACAGTCGTGTTTCTCAAAAGGTCTGTAAATTTCTTTTGGATATTCCACAAAACGTCCGGTGTCTAAAAATCTTCTGACCCCATCTTCGGAAAAAATGAAAACAGATTTTGATTTTTCATAGCGTTTTTTCAGGCTTTGCTGATGTTCCCAAAAGAGCGGGAGCAGGGTGTCTCTGTCTATGAAATCTGAAATCAGATACTTTTCAAGGAATGATGGCGGCAGCAGGTGTGACAGACACGGAGTCATCTGGAAGGAATAGTCTGAGCCTGCAGATTCTGACAAGATTGAGCCGGTGCAGGCAAGCATGGCGAACGGATCACAGACTTTTTTCAGAAGAGGCTTTGCAGAAGCTTTGTATTCCTGGAAAATATTGTGGAAAAAAGTAACCATCTCCGGCTGTTTGAAAACCAGACCTTTCTGGTAATCGCTGGATAATAAGACTGCATGGCTGCTTGTCAGTACCATGTAGGGAAACAAGTGGTATGCATTGGACTGCGACAAAATATTATCATAGTAATAAAAACTTTCATATGGATAATTGCAGCTATACAGTGGAAGAATGGTCTGCAGGCAATGCAGATTGTAATCTTTTCTTGAAGGTGTTATCTGACTGGTGCTGTTCATGCAGAGAATGTGAGTTACTGAGAATGTGGCAGCACTTTGTCTGATATGTGATAAAAAATGGATGACAGTTGTAAAGTCCGGCTGGACCAGCAGATGAATCTGCCCTTTTTGTACTCCCGTCTCTTTTAATAAGATGGAAGTCAGACAATGCTGGATTTCGCTGCTGCCTGATAATGCAGCAACGTCAGGCAGGTTGTCTGCAAAATTGGTAATCGTATAATGCATAGGAATTGAGGAAGTATTTTCTGCAAAATTAGTCAGAAAATGCATGACATATTTCCGGCGGTAGTAGTTATCTGCCCCTGCAAGAGTGATTTGATAGGCTTCCAGTAATTCTTCATGTTCCAGCGGCGTCAAATGGATAAATTCAGAAATCTGCTCCACTGTAAAAATGCTGGACGGCGTCCGCTTACCGCGGAGAATCTTATAAAGAGAAGAGCGGTCGAGACCGCAATACCGGGAGAGTGCATAAACCGGAATATCTTTATCATGAATATAGTCTGATAATAGTTCAGAAAACTTTGACATAGAGTACATCCTCCTTAAGTGTAAAATTGCCATATCATTATACCCCCCCCCGAAAGAGTCAGTCAATAATAAAATACTTTTTCTTATTATCTTTTAAGTGAGAAATATTCTGGAAATTATTTTTGAGTAGAATTTTGGAAAAATAAAAGACAGAAGAAATAAAAATAAGTAATAAAAGGCTGTCCACATTGCGAGCCACACATTGAAAGGGGAGAGGGAAATCAGTAAAATAAAGTAGGAAAAATGGGAAATAGTCTAAAAATAAAAGGAAAAAGAGAAAATGAGGACACTGACGATCATAGATACATCCAGCAGGAAATCCGGCTGGATGATTATGGAAAAAACAGACTGGTCATAGGAAGGAAAGAAGAACTGTGTGATATTGTGATCTCAGATTCTATTATGTCAAAAGTACATGGAACATTTTTCTTTCAGGGAGAGAGGACAGTGTATGCAGACTGCAGAAGCAGTAATGGAACTTACATAGAAGAGCCGGGACAAAAAAGACTTCTCAATGAGCAGAATGACTGTGTTGAAGTGTATGATAAGGCAATTTTTCGGATTGGAAGTCTGAAAAATCCAAATAAAATGGTTTTGATGCTATACCGTAATGCAGAAGAAAATGAAGTTTGGAAAAATCAGATATTAGGAGAGAAAACTGTTCATATTGGGCGGGCAGAAGGAAATGAAATTGTTTTAAAACATCCCGGAATCTCAAAGTTACACTGTCAGATCCGAAAAGAAAACGGAAATTATGTTCTGTATGACAATGACAGTGCAAACGGAGTTATGGTAAATGGGAGGACAGTAAAAAATCAGGCTGTTTTGAAAGATAAGGATATGATACAGATCCTGGATCATCAGCTTTGTTTTTCTAATCAGTGTATTTACTATACATCAAAGGTGCAGGGAATTTCCCTTCGTGCCTGCGGCATCAATAAATTTGTCGGCAGGGGAAGGAAACGCAAGCAGATTTTAAAAGATGTAAATTGCGAGATCCGGGGAAATGAGTTTGTGGCAATCATAGGAGGATCCGGTGCAGGAAAAACAACACTGATGAATGCCGTCAGCGGGTTTGAGCCAGATTTTGAAGGAAAAGTCTTCTGCAATGGAATTGATTTGAAAGAGCAGTTTCACAACTTAAAAAATGTAATCGGATTTGTTCCGCAGCAGGATATTATTTATGAAAATCTGACTTTGAAGCGGATGCTTTATTACACCGCCAGACTGAAAATGCCGAGGGACACGCTGGCATCTGAAATTGAACAGAGAATCCGGGAAGTGCTTCAAATGGTAGATTTGGAGGAACATAAGGAGACTTATATCCGGAAGTTATCAGGAGGACAGAAGAAACGGGCGAGTATCGCAGTAGAACTTCTTGCCGACCCAAAATTATTCTTTTTAGATGAGCCGACTTCCGGGCTGGATCCGGGTACAGAAAAGAACCTGATGCTTACGTTAAGCAGGCTGTCAAAGGAGCAGGACAAAACGATCATTATGGTTACACATACAACTCAGAACCTGCATTTGTGTGACAAGGTAATTTTTATGGGACCGGGAGGAAGGCTTTGCTTTTGTGGAAATGTCGATGAGGCAAAACGATTTTATGGAACAGATGATCTTGTCAACATTTATAATATGATTGCAGAAAATCCGGAGGAGTGGGCAGAACGGTTTGCCGCATACAATCCGGTCGCCAAGATTCAGATCAGTTCCAATACAGCAAAAGGAGAAACATTAAAGCCGAAGAAGGAATCGGCTTTTCGACAGTTTCGGATCCTTCTGTGCAGATATGCAGAATTAATGAAAAATGACTTTTACCGCTTAGCGGTGCTGCTTTTGCAGCCGCTGTTAATTGCAGTGCTGTTGTATGTAGTTGCCGATAAGCAGATTTTTGAAATTTATGAGAGTACGAAGTCGATGTTGTTTGCCCTGAGCTGTTCGGGCATCTGGATTGGATTATTTAATTCGATTCAGGAAATCTGCAAGGAGCGTGTGATTTTAAAACGAGAATATATGGCAAATCTGAAGCTGCCGGGGTATGTATTGTCTAAATTTGTACTTCAGGCAATTCTCGGGTTTGTGCAGGCAGCTCTGCTGTCGTTTGTCTTTTTAAAACTAACTGGGAAGATGAAAAAAGGAATTTTTTTCGCACAGTTTGATATAGAAATCTTTTTAACCGTCTGGCTGACAGTTCTCGCGGCAGTCACAATGGGATTGGTCATTTCTTCGATGGTCAGAACCGGAGATAAAGCGATGGCGGTCGCGCCGTTTGTGCTGATCATTCAGCTTCTTTTTTCGGGAATTCTTTTTACACTGAAGGGTGCCGGGAAAGTAATCTCTTATTGTACCATCAGCAGATGGTCGGTAGAGTCTCTTGGAAGTATCGCAAAGCTCAATAAGCTGGAATTAAAATTACAGAAGGACTATCCGATGCTGGAGCATGAGGCAGAAGCGTTTTTCCGGGCGACAAAAGAGCATGTATTACAGTCCTGGATGATTCTGGCAGGGATGACGGTATTGTTTATAGGAATCAGCATTTTATTATTAAAAAATATAGCAAAGGATCGGAGATAACAATGAATGTATATTTAGGTGGATGGAGAAGAAAAAATGAGGTGTATATCCCGCTGATTCAGAGTGAGGGATTTTCAGAAGATGTGATAATCCGCAGACATATTCCGCCGGCGGTACCACAGCCGGATCTGCGGGCAGCAGTCATGGCGTCAGGGGATGAAACTGTCCTGGTACAAAATGCAGGAGAGGTACGCACTTTTTTAAAGAGAAAGAAAAATGGTGAAGTAATAGAGATTTTTAAGCCGGATTTTGTAATCGGAAAATCAGAAGAGGCAGATTATATGATCAAAGATAATCCGACGATCAGCCGGAAACATGTCAGAATTACCCACAGAAGAGACGGGGACTGGATAGAAGATCTGCAGTCGGCAAATCACAGCTATCTGAATGGAAGAGAGATCACAGAGAAGATTCCACTTTTGGATGGAATGACGTTTCGTCTGTCCAGCGACGAGGAATTTGTATTTATGGTCAGAAGAGGATAAGCACAGAGAGAGGAAAGGGAATGAAGGAGAACTTAAAGAATATAGAAGCGTTGCTTCTGATAGGAACACTGGCATTGATCTTTATGCCATTAATTGATTTAAAGCTTGTTGAAATATCAACTTTGGATATTTTAAAGCTCACATTTGATGAAGGACAGGCAAGTGATGAAATAGGTATGTATGGTCTGGGAATTATGATAATCATTTTAATAATATGCCTTGGGGCAGTATTTACAGCAATGTCTAAAGGAAGAGAGGCACATACCGGAGCAATTTTGAGCAGTGTTATAGATAATGTGCTTGTGTTTGGAATCTGCCTGGCATTTAAAGGAAAAGTAAACGAACTGGGGATTGATATTCCTTTTATAGATATCGGTGATTATGTTAATTTTAGTTCATCGACGATTATGCTATGGCTCTTGATGCATATTGCAGTGATCGGTCTTGCGTGTTATGCATTAAATTCTGAAAAGGCAGAAGCGGAAGCAAAAGCGAGGGAGTCTGTCAGAGAACCGCTGTTTTTGAATGAAATGCCACAGCATAGGGAACCGCAGAGGACAGAAACAGTTCCGTCAGGAAGAAGTCAGCAAACTTTTGACAATTTGAAATTTTATGGAGCAGTGGCAGGAGAATCCGGGATGTTTCAAAATATGGCATATCCTCTTCAGGAGCGTCAGGAACTGTTTTTTCAGTGGACGGAAGGACAGATCACAACAGAGCTTTATAAGAGTCAGGAAAGTCTGGCAGGAATTTATTTTATTCCGGAATATCAGGAATACTGTGTCGAGGTGTTTGCGCGTGTAAGCGTATTTTTAGAGAGTGGACAACCGCTTGGCAAGGACAGACGGTATTATCTTCCGAGAGGAACCGAAATTTATATGAAAGACGATCAGGGTATGTTCAAACTGGCATAGAGATGAGCAAGTGACAAAAGAGATTATACGGTTACAGCAAGCATGGAAAATCGTAACCGTATAGAAAAAACCAGATTTCAGAGAGCGAGGAAAGAAAAAATGGATGCAAACGATAAGACAGTGTTAGTAAATGATGAAAAGTCAGCAGGGCAGGGAACTGAACTGGAACAATTATATCTGCAGCTTGGAAAGACCTATTATGAAGGGAAATTTGAAGATCCGCTTCCGGAGCTTCTTCCGATTTTTGATAAAATTACAAGAATCAGAAAGCAGTATCAGCCTAAGCCCGCACATCCAGTCTGTGCAGGATGCGGTATGCCGGTGGAGGAAGAGGCAGTATTTTGCGGGAACTGTGGATACCGGTTAAAATGATAATCTTTTAAACTTTAGGAAGTTAGAACTATATTACAGAAAGAGGAAAAAAGATGTATTGTGAACACTGTGGAACAGAGAATGCCAGGCAGGCAAAATTCTGTAAGTCATGTGGGGCGTCTCTGAAACAGAGTAACGAAATTACTGTGAAGAAAAAGCGAAAGAAGGGTATTTTTCTGGTATTATTTGCAGTAATCATTCTGGTGGTAGCTGCTGGGTATGTTGTATTGCAATACCTTAAAAAAGAGAAAGAAATCCAGAACAATATACAGGCTGGACAGAAGTATCTGGATGAAAAAGAGTACGAAGAAGCAGAGGAATGCTTTCAGAAAGTGATCAAGAGCGATCCTGGGGAAATGAAGGCTTATCAGGGACTGGCAGAGATTTACGAGGAAATGGAAGAGTACGAGAAAGCGCTGGAGATGTATGAAGATGCATTTGCACAGGCAAAAACTCCGTCAGAAGAGATGAAACGGAAGGAAGAAGAACTGGCTTTGCGGGCTGAGAAGTTCTATGAAGAGCAGGAAAAAAAGCAGATTGTAGTTGATGAATTAGAAGAGGGCTATTATTCTAAGGAAGCTCCAAAGGAAAATATCAGTGTTTCTCTGATTAAGGATTATCAGGAAATAATGTGTGCCACAATCGAATATAGCCGGGGAGATAGTTCGGAACAAGTATATTTTGAGTGGAAAGACGGCAATTTCTGTCAGATTACAAGTACAGAAGATGATGCCTATGAAATCTTTCTGGAGCAGGATGGAACGGATCTTGTATTATCATTGAAAAAAGAGAGTGAAAATATCTTTGAGGAGGTAATCCTGCAAAAACGGAAATATCTGAATTATACCAATGCCATATTAGGGTTAAAAAACTATCTGGAGGAAAAGAAATTTACAATGCTTTCAGATACAGAGACGTATGTTTTGCCGACAAATGAAAATAGAAGTCTTTATAATGAAATGATTCAAATACCAATTAAAAGAGCAGGAGAGAAAGAAACAGCGTATTACGCATTGGTGACGACAAAAGCATTTGAGGAATCAGGATACGTTGCTATCTATTCAGAAGAAGATATGAAAGAGATTACTGCAGAAGACAGTTTTTTGGGAAAGGAACCACTGGAAGAGTTCAGTATCTATGAATATTATGAGTTCGAATAATTGATATCAGATCAACTGATACGAAACAGAAGAAAAATCAGGAGGAAGACAGAACATGGCTTTTTTAGATGACTTTGATAAAAAACTTACAACATTAGGTCAGGGAGCGATCCAGAAAACGAAGGATGTGACAGATTCAGCAAAGTTATCTTCTGCGATCAAGTCACTGGAAGCACAGAAGAAGGATGCTTTTTCTGCACTTGGCTCCATCTATTACAGTGTTCATAAGCAATACGGCGGAAGTGTCGGGAAAGAAGCAGATCAGGTAATCAGAAGGATTGCAGAATTAGAACAGCAGATCATGGAGAAAAAAGATCAGATCCAGAAGATAAAAGGGACAATTTATTGTCCAAATTGTAATGCGGAAGTTCCGGCAAAATCAACATTCTGTAATATCTGTGGAAGCAGGATCGGAGCACAGAATCTGATTAATATGCCGGCGCAGGGGGTGTCAGCTATTCCATTTCAGACAACTGGTGCGGCAAATGCAGGGGGAGCATATGTAGCGCAAAAGTGTACGCAGTGTGGTGCAAATCTGTCAGAGGGGCAGTTCTTTTGTACAAATTGTGGGAAGAAAGTAGAAACGGATACAGTACTATTGCAGACAATGAAAGAAACAGTAATGCCGGAGGAAAAAGAATTCTGTACAAATTGTGGGACGGAAGTTCAAAAGACACAGCGTTTCTGTACAGCATGTGGTATGAAGTTATAAGAGAAGACAGACGATAGATGAAGGTGAAACGATTGAAAAAGAACAAAAAACAGTATTGTACAAATTGTGGGACAGAACTGATGGGGACAGAGAAATTCTGTCCCCATTGTGGAAGTAATATACGGGTACAAGAGCAAAAACAAGATAAGAAAAAGAACTGGAAAAAGCGAACATTTGCCATAACACTCAGTATTCTTCTGATATCCAGCGCAGTTACCGTACATTTTTATCAGAAAGAACAAGAAGTGAAAAATTATCTTGCGGTAGTAGAAAATGAAGAAGGCAAATATGGGGTGATCAATGCAAAAGGGGAGTATGTTATTCCGTGTGACTATAATAAGATTTCTATTGAAAATGATAAAATTGTCGTCAGAGTGGAAGAAGGGAACGATGAATATAAATATGGAATTGTGGATAAAACGGGAAAAGAGATACTGGAATGTAAATATTCCTATATGGAAGTTGGAGAAAACGGTATTATTACGGTAATTGAAAATAACAAAAGTAAATTTATTAATGAAAATGGGAAAAAGGTAATTGAAAAAGAATATTATAGGGCTTCTCCGTTTGGTAAAAATCATCTGGCAGCAGTGCAGAAAGAAGAAAATGGATGGAATTGGGGATTTATTAATGAACAGGGAGAGGAAGTAATACCATGTAAATATGAATTAGTTGGCGAATTTTCGGAAACGGGATTGGTGGCAGCAGCAATTTCAGGAGAGGATGGATTAAAGTGGGGATTTATCAATGAAAAAGGAGAAGAAGTGATTCCGTTTGAATATGTTTATGCAAATATGTTTTCTGAGAATGGACTGGCAGGAGTCGCAAAAGAAGTGGGCGAAGGAGAGGATGGAGAAATCTTTTATAAGTGGGGATTCATCAACTGGAAAAATGAGGAAGTGATTCCTTTTGAATATGATTATGTGTATGAAGAATTCAATGATGATGGGGTAATTCCAGTTGGGAAAGAAGTGAAAGAAGGATCAGAATATGTCTTCGGAGCAATCAATAGTTCGGGAGAAGAGGCTATTCCGATGGAGTATGACTGGTCAATGCTAACACCAAAATGGTCGAAAGAATCTAAATATCTGAGGTTTTATGGATATGAATACATAAGAGAGAAATACGGTGTTATTTATATGGACAAGAATGGAACGGTTTTACCGTTTGTAGATGAGGAGAGTTATGATTACGGTTCAGCTTTTGGAGAAAATGGCTGGGCTGCCGTAGGAACCGAAAGAGAAGACAGCAGTGAGGACGATACTTGGTATACTTGCAGTTATATTAATGAGTCGGGATTTGAAGTATTGAATCTGCCAGAAGAAATCGTATGGGCGGATGCATTTGTAAAGGTGGAGTAGAAAATTGGACGGATAAAGAAATAAAAAAGTATATGAAATAATTAATGGGAGAAAACGTGTATGAAGTGTGAAAAATGCGGCAGAGAAAATCAGGAAGGGGCGCGTTTCTGTGGTGGATGCGGGGCGTCCCTTGAGAAAAAAGAAGATTTCAAAATTCAGAAGCGAAAGAAGTCGGGAAAAAGGAAATGGATCATAGCGGCTTTATCTGTTATAGCGGTTCTGGTGATCGGAATCGGCGGAAGTATACTGTTTCAAAAAAAGAAAGAAAAAGATTTTAACGATTTAGTAGCTTCTGCGGACAGATATTTAAAAAAGATGGAATATCAGAAGGCAATAGAAAGTTATCGTAAGATTTTAGAAATTGATCCAAAAAGAAAGTCAGCCTATCAGGGAATGATTCAGGCATATTATCATCAGGGGAAAGAAGATGAAATAGAGTCAGTAATTGCAGAAGCAGAGAAAAATATTTCAGATGCAGAAACATTTGATGAGATTAGATATTGGGGGAAAGTAGAAGAAAGACTGGAGGGTTATTTAAAGTTTATAACGGAGTTAACAGAAAAAATACCACAAGACGGTTTTAGGGTAGAGATGCGAAGACTTCAGACTTATGGGTTGAGCTTTTTGAAAAATATAGATTTTAATCAAGATGGTATGGATGAGTTGACTCTGGCATATACAGATACAAGATCAGAAGATTATGAAAAGGTTGTAGAGTATAAAGTAGAAGTATGGGCATGGAAAAAAGATCATATGGAAAAAGTATATGAGGGAGAACCTTTTCAATTTAATGGAGATGGACAGGCAGTTAGATTTGTCTATCTGGAGGACGGGACAATCCAGCTTGTGACGGGAGAAAATACAACGAGTGCTATTACAGTCTATTATGGATACACTGGAGAAAAGTTTGAAGAACAAAAAACAGTAGAGGCAGATATAGGGACACTGTCGGTAAAAATTAATGGAGAAGAAGTGACAGAACAAGAGTGGGAGGAATATTCTGCACAATATGATGTTTCAAATATGGAATCATATTTTCTACAAGGTTATGGAGAAGCGAAATGGTATGGAAATTACACCATTGACAGAACTAAACAAGAATTGGAATACCAGCTCCGTGCCGCAAAAGAAAACTATAAGCAGGCCATAGAACAAAAGGCTGAACGCGAAGAGAGAGAAGAACAAATTCAGGATGGTAACTACATCACAATTACAGATAATATTAACATGTATCTGAATGTATATACAGAAGAAAACAATAAAATGCTGGAGATAAAGTATAGTGAGAGAACAGATGATGCTTACATGGAAGTTGAATCGCTTACATGTAAATATGATAAAGAGGAAGGGATATACAAAGAAGTTGCCGAAGATCCGGTACATATGCTGGCGATTGACCAGGAAGGGGATATCGTTTCTGTGCTGATCAAAAACGAGAATACGGGACATCAGGTCAGTGCAGAACTCCAGAGAGAAAAACAGTATGACTCTGTGGAAGTGCATGAGCAGTATCGGAAAGTATTTGTATCTGATTCTGCGGAGAGTCAGGATATGCAGGGGGAAGAAGCTGAACCCGAAGATCTTGAAATATTACAAGAATCGGAAGTGGATATAGACATACCGGAAGAAACGGAAAACAACCTTTCTGATCTGTCAAAAGATGCGGTTGCAGAGATGGTTGCAGAACACTATACATCACTTTTACCAGAGGGAGATGGAGGATATTATACGATTTATCAGCATGAAATGACCGAGACGGAACAAGGATATGACTTTGTGCTTCGTTATTGTATTTCAGAAGAAAAAGCAAAAGAAATTATCAACAGAGGAGGCAGCGTGCAGGCGAACACCCTGGCGGGGACAGCATCTGTCAATCTGGAGACCGGCGAGGTTACAATGGAAAATAGTGATCCGTGGAATTTGAATACTGCAAATTAAAGTGAGAAAAATGAAAGTGAGAAAAACAGTCTCATTCTTTGCGGATGAATTTATGAGCCAATGTGTCATAAAATCCTTTGCTCTGGTTATGGGGAAGGCCAAAAAATCACCGATAAATCCACACTTTTCATTGCTAGAACATAGAAAATGCGTTATACTGTAACAATGAATATCAAATCAGCAATCAGCAGCAGAAGAGAAATCGTGCAGGCACCGGTTGTAGATAAATATAAGAAAAGGAGTAGTGAGAGATGGAATTAGTAACTGTGAGAGAACTTTACAAGAACAGAGAGGCATACTTAGATAATCAGGTTACTGTCGGCGGATGGGTGCGCAGTATTCGTGATTCTAAGACATTTGGGTTTATCGTTGTCAATGACGGTTCATTTTTTGAGACACTTCAGGTCGTATATCACGACAGTATGGACAACTTTGCGGAGATCTCGAAACTGAATGTCGGTGCAGCTATCATTGTAAAGGGAACATTAGTAGCTACGCCTCAGGCAAAACAGCCGTTTGAGATCCAGGCAGAGGAAGTGATCATAGAGGGGGCATCTGCACCGGATTATCCGCTGCAGAAGAAGCGTCACAGCTTTGAATATCTGAGAACGATTTCCCACCTTCGTCCGAGAACAAATACATTTCAGGCAGTATTTCGCGTAAGATCTTTGATCGCATATGCGATTCACCAGTTCTTCCAGGAGAGAGGATTTGTGTATGTGCATACACCGCTGATCACAGGAAGTGACTGTGAAGGTGCAGGAGAGATGTTCCGTGTGACAACATTAGATATGGAGAATCTTCCGAAGAATGTAGACGGAAGTGTGGACTATACAAAGGACTTCTTTAATAAGGAGACAAGCCTTACCGTAAGTGGACAGCTCAATGCAGAGACTTATGCGCAGGCATTTCGCAATGTATATACATTCGGACCGACATTCCGCGCAGAGAACTCTAACACAACACGTCATGCGGCAGAGTTCTGGATGGTAGAGCCGGAGATCGCATTTGCAGATCTGGATGATGATATGATCCTTGCCGAGGCAATGTTAAAGCATATCATCAATTATGTACTGGAAAACGCACCGGAAGAGATGAACTTCTTCAACTCTTTCGTAGACAAGGGACTTCTTGATCGTCTTCACAATGTTGTTTCTTCTGAATTTGCACGCGTGACCTATACAGAAGCGATCGAGATTTTAGAGAAGAACAATGATAAATTTGACTTCAAAGTGTCATGGGGAGTGGATCTGCAGACAGAACATGAACGTTATCTGACAGAGGAAGTGTTCAAGCGTCCGGTATTTGTCACAGATTATCCAAAGGATATCAAGGCATTCTATATGAAGCTGAATGATGACAATAAGACAGTTGCAGCTGTAGACTGTCTTGTTCCTGGAATCGGAGAGCTGATCGGAGGAAGCCAGAGAGAGGATGATTATGATAAACTGCTGAAACGTATGCAGGAGATGAACCTGGATCCGGAAGAGTATCAGTTCTATCTGGATCTGAGAAAATACGGCTCCACAAGACATGCGGGATTCGGGCTTGGATTTGAGAGATGTGTCATGTATCTGACTGGTATGTCAAACATCAGAGATGTCATTCCGTTCCCGAGAACTGTGAATAACTGTGAACTGTAAAGATTGAAAGAAACCAAGGCGGGGCGGGTATTGATATACTTTGCCCCGCCGTTTTAACTTGTAAGGGGAACTGAGGAGGAACTATGAATATTTTAGTTGTAGATGATGAGAAGGAGATTGCGGACGTCATTGCGCTGTATCTGCAGAGCGACCAGTATACGGTGTATCCGTTTTATACCGGGGAGGAGGCGCTGGAGTGCATGAAGACGACAAAGATCGATCTTGCAATCCTTGATGTGATGCTTCCGGGGATCGATGGATTTGAGATTTTAAAGAAGATTCGGGAGAAATATACATTTCCGGTCATCATGCTTACGGCAAAGACGGAATATATTGATAAGATCACCGGGCTTACACTCGGAGCAGATGACTACATCCTAAAACCATTTAATCCGCTGGAACTGATCGCAAGGGTGAAAGCGCAGCTTCGCAGATACACACAGTATAATGAAGGCACACGGGTGGACAGCGGAGATATTATTGACTTTGCAGGACTCCAGTTAAACAGAGAGTCCCATGAGTGTGTGTACAATGAGAAACAGCTGACGCTGACGCCGATTGAGTTTGATCTTCTCTGGATGTTGTGTGAGAACCGGGGAAAGGTCATGAGTTCTGAGGAATTGTTTGAAGGTGTATGGAAGGAGAAATATTATAAAAACAGTAACAATACGGTCATGGTACATATCCGGCATCTGCGGGAGAAGATGAGCGGACCGACCGGAAAGAGTGATTTCATCAAGACTGTCTGGGGAGTAGGGTATAAAGTTGAAGAGTAAGAATTATACAAGATTAAAGATCAATATTCTGCTTCAGACAATGCTTGTCGTGCTGTTTACCGCGCTTGTCGGTTACATTTTTAAAAATCTTGTGATCGACGGTATTTATAATCACAGATTTGCGGACTGGTTTGTACATTTTCTGATGCAGTTTCATATGCCCGAGCAGCAGGCGATCGACATTTACTGGGATGTGATCGGAAATAACAAAGTATATTTTATGGGCGCGGGCTTTCTTTTATTATTTTTCTTCTTTTTTTATCTCGTGCTGAGCCGGATCACACAGTATTTGAAGGAAATCAATGAAGGAATTGAGAATATTTTATCTGATTTCAATGAACCGGTGCGGTTTAAACCTGCTTTCCGTCCGCTGGAGGACAGTTTAAATGAGATCAAAATGACAATCCGGAGGCAGGAACTGGAGGCGATCGAGAGTGAAAAGAAGAAAAATGATCTGGTAGTCTTTCTTGCCCATGACCTGAAGACACCGCTGACTTCGATCGTTGCCTATCTGAGCATTCTGGAGACAAAACCAGATATGCCGGAGGAAGAGCGGAGAAAGTATACGCACATTTCTCTGGAAAAGGCGATCCGTCTCGGGGAACTGATCAATGAGTTTTTTGAGATTACAAAGTTTAACTTGCAGGATATTGTTCTGGAACCGAGTGACCTGGATCTGTCCATGATGCTTGAGCAGATTGCAGATGAGCTGTATGCGGTTTTGAAGGAGAAGAATCTGAGATGTGACGTACAGATTGATGATACGCTGATGATCTACGGGGATGCGGATAAGCTTGCGCGGGTATTTGACAACCTTCTCCGCAATGCGATCGCATACTGCGATGAGGGGACTGCGATACGGATTCAGGCAAGAGAGCTGCATGGAGAAATCGAGATTGTTGTGGCAAATGAGGGAAATCCGATTCCGGAAGAAGAATTAAGTGCCATTTTTGAAAAGTTTTACCGGGTAGACGGGTCACGTTCCAGCAAGACCGGAGGGGCAGGGCTCGGACTTGCGATCGCAAAGGAGATTGTAGAACTGCACCACGGGACGATCCGGGCTGAGAGTGACGGAAGGGAGACTCGCTTTATCGTGACACTTCCGGCGATGAATGAAGGAGAGTAGTTTATGAATTTTATACAGATAGCAGATATCCACCTGGGAGCATCCCCGGAGGCAGGAAGCCGTGACAATGGACAGCGGGAGAAGGAAATCTGGGAACGTTTTTATGATGTGATCGATCTCTGTGAGGAGAAGCAGATCGACCTGCTTTTGATTGCCGGGGATTTATTCCACAGACAGCCGCTGCTGAGAGAATTAAAGGAGATCAATTATCATTTTGGAAGGTTGTCCCGGACGAAGGTTGTCCTGATCGCAGGAAATCATGACTATATCCGGAAGGACTCGCGTTATCTGCAGATAGCGTGGAGTGAAAATGTCTATCCGCTGTTTGGAAGTACACTGGACCGGGCAGTGATCGGGGAACTGGAACTTGCGGTATATGGATTCAGCTATGACAGGCGGGAAATCAGGGAAGCGCGGTATGACGAGGCATATGCTCCGCGGGAGATGAAATATGAAATTCTTCTGGCACATGGAGGCGATGAGACGCATATTCCGATCAAAAAAGCAAAATTAAAGGCGCTTGGCTATGATTATATCGCGCTGGGACATATCCACAAGCCGCAGATGGTGCTGAAAGACTATGCGGCATTTTCAGGCTCTCTTGAGCCGCTCGATCAGAATGAAACGGGGAGGCACGGGTTTCTTCTCGGAGAGATCACGGAGAGAGGGACGCAGATCCGTTTTGTCCCATTTGCAAAAAGGCAGTATGTGCATCTGGAGCTGAAAGTAGATGCCGGCATGACGCACGGGGCGCTCCGGGCGAAGATCCGGGAAGAGATAGAAGCACATGGTACAGAAAATTTATATAAAATCATTCTGGAAGGGCAGCGGGATCCGGAGATTGTTTATGATCTGGAAGATCTTGACAGTCATGGGAATCTTGTGGAAGTTCTTGACTGCACAGTTCCGGCATATGACTATGAACAGCTCCGTGAGAAAAATAAGGACAATCTGCTCGGAAGACTGATCGGACAATTTGCGGAAAGTGAGCCGGGGAGCATGGAATATCAGGCAATGTGCGAAGGAGTCAGTGCGATTCTTGCGGCGATGGAGGAGAGAAGCTAGTGATCATCAGGGAATTATATCTGAAGAGTTTTGGAAAATTTTCGGACACGAAAATCGGACTGGAAGAGGGATTTCACGTTTTTTATGGAGAAAATGAGTTCGGAAAAAGTACGCTGCATGCTTTTATCAGAAGTATGCTGTTTGGACTGACAAAGGGCCGTGGAAGGGCGGCAAAAAATGATCTGTTTACCAAATATGAGCCGTGGGACCAGCCGTCTTACTATGCGGGGGAGATGACTTTTGAGTCCGGAGAAAGAAGATTTGTGATCAGCCGCAGGTTTGACCGTTACGGGAAACATGCAGACCTTGTATGCCAGACGGATGGAGAGATACTGTCGGTGGAGCAGGGAGACATGGATATGCTGTTGGACGGAATGTCTGAGGCTGCCTTTGAAAACACAATCTCGATCGGTCAGACAAAAGCGGAGACAAGCGCAGAGCTTGGTGCAGAATTGCGGAACTATGCGGCAAATTATTATGATTCCGGCAACAGTGAGATGGATGTAGAGCGGGCGCTTGTGATTTTAAAGGAGCGCCGTAGGACGGTGGAAAACCGTCAGAAAGAGATCCGTCAGAAGAAGCAGGAAAAGCGGGAGAAGATTGAGCAGCAGGCGGCGTATATCAGCGAAGAAATCGAGCGGAGGCAGGAAGAAGAAAAAGAGCTTGAGAAGAAGGTTGAGCAGGGCAGGCTTGCGGAAGAAGCGCTCAGAAGAGAAACAGCGCTCAGAAGACAAGCAGCACAGCGCGTGTCAAAAGAGAACCGGACAGAAGGAAAAGATGGAGAAAGAAGGATACAGATCTGGGGAACTGCATGGAGCGAGGTGAAAGGAAAATTACTTCCGGTTTTCGGTCTGATGGTGTTCCTGCTTCTGACTTTGTTCTTGAAAGGAAATCTGAAGTGGATCGCGCTGACGGCGGCAGTCATTCTGGAAGTGCTATGTTTATGGCGGTTTGTCCGGAAATTCTGTCAGGCAGCAGAGAATATCCGGCAAAATCTGGGAGAAGATGAAAGCATGGAGCAGTCAGAAACTTCTGGATGGCAGGAAAACAGAGCTGATCATGAAAGAGAGGGTGTCATCCATGAAAAGCTGGAGAGCCAGAGAGAACTAGTCAGAAGGATGCTCGTCAGAAGAGAATTGCTCCGGGAGGAGATTGCTGAAAAACAGATGCAGTATGAAAACCTCTGCGAAGAGGCAGAAGAACTCATGGAGGTAGGTGAGGAATATATTGCACTGGACGAAAAAGCAAGAGCGATCCAGCTGGCAGAAGAGACAATCCGTACACTTTCTGCAGATGTGCGGAAAGAATTTGGGACGAGCCTGAATGAGACGGCGTCATCTATCCTGCGTGCAGTCACGGATGGGAAGTATGAGCGTATTTTTATTGATGAAAATACAAAGATCTATTTACTGGAGGGCGCAAGGAAAATTTCAATGGAGCAGGTCAGCAGAGGAACGATGGAGCAGATTTATTTTGCGCTGCGTATGGCATCGGCGGAGCTGATGTACGAAGAAGAATTTCCGGTGATCCTGGATGAAACATTTTCCTATTATGATGATACAAGACTGGAAAACACACTGCGCTGGCTGGCAGAGAACAGACGGCAGATTATTTTATTTACTTGCCAGAAACGAGAGATGGAGATGCTAAAAAGACTTGGGATTCCATATCATATGAATTGATTTTATGGATTGTCTCATTCTGTGCCATGATGCAAAATATGAATGAGACAGTAGAATGAGGCAACTTGTTTTCTTTTAAGTTTGAGAAAGCGTGCGAAAAGAAGAACCCGGACAGAATGTCTGTATCGTTATTCGATACAGCTTCTGTCCGGGTTCTTCTTTATGAAATAAAAAATTTTATGAAACAGGAGAATCCTTCAGAAATGTAGATCCTTAAATTGGTTCTCCGTTTTTGTATTTCTGAACAACATGCTGGATACGCTCGTTCGGGCTGAGGATGCTGCTGATAGAACCGTCGTGGTTCAGCGTATCGATCAGCAGAGCGATATATTTGCTGAGGTCACAGTTGATGTAGTAAGGTCTGCTCAGCAATTCCGGTGTCTGGTAGATCAGGTTTGTTGTCAGGATTCCGTGGATGATACCTTCCTCGTAAGCCTTGTCAAACTTATCAAGACCATTTGTAAACAGACCGAAAGTAGCGGCAGCAAAGATTCTTTTTGCTTTTCTTCTCTTTAATTCTGTTGCAACGTCGATGATACTGTCGCCGGAAGAGATCATATCGTCGATGATGATCACGTCTTTTCCCTCTACGGAAGAACCGAGGAACTCATGTGCGACGATCGGGTTACGTCCGTCTACGATCTGTGTATAGTCACGGCGTTTGTAGAACATACCCATATCGAGACCAAGTACGTTGGCAAGATATACGGCACGGCTTGTACCACCTTCGTCCGGGCTGATCGCCATCATGTGGTCGCTGTCGATGATCAGATCCGGCACAGTGCGGAGAAGACCTTTTATAAACTGATAAGTAGGGCGCACAGTCTCAAATCCGCTGAGCGGGATCGCATTCTGTACACGCGGATCGTGTGCATCAAATGTGATGATGTTGTCAACACCCATGCTTACAAGTTCCTGAAGAGCAAGCGCACAGTCCAGAGACTCGCGGGAGCTTCTCTTATGCTGACGGCTTTCGTATAAGAACGGCATGATGACATTTAATCTGCGGGCTTTTCCTCCGACAGCAGCGATGACACGCTTTAAGTTCTGGAAATGGTCGTCCGGTGACATGTGATTTACATGACCGCTCAAGGAGTAAGTCAGGCTGTAATTGCAGACATCTACCATCAGATATAAGTCTTTACCACGTACAGACTCATTGATGACTCCTTTTGCTTCTCCTGAACCAAAACGAGGCACTTTGGCGTCGATCAAATAGTTGTCTTTCTCATAACCTGTGAACACTACGTCATTTTTGTGTTCGTGGGAGCTTTCTTTACGCCATTTTACAAGATAATCATTCACCTTGTTTCCAAGCTCCTGACATCCATCCACTGCGATGATCCCAAGTGATCCTACAAGGATGTTTTCTAAATTTCGTTCTTCTCGATGTAACATGTTTGTTCCTCCATATTCATAAGTTTCTTTTTGATTCGTATGTCATCTCCGGTTAGCCTTAACATTGTATAGTTGCTTGTAATTCTTGAAAAAATTCTTTCAGAATAAATTTCAACGATCGCTTCCAAAGAAAGATTTGTCGATATGATCGTTGAGCGCTTCTTTAAAAGACGTTCATTCAGACACAAAAACAACTGGGAAGCGATGAATGAATTCGTCAGTTCTGTTCCCAGATCGTCAATAATGAGCAGGTCACAGTCGAAAATATAACCATACATCGTATCTGCAAGTGTATCTTTATCAAACCGGCTCTTAGCAAATATATCAAATAATTCAAACGCTGTAAAGTAGATAACGGAATAAGCGCTGTCGATCAGTTCCTTTGCGATACAGTTTGAAAGAAAAGTTTTCCCGACTCCGGTATCTCCATATAAGAACAGATTGCGGAAATCATGACCGAAAGTGCGGACAAATTCTTTGCTGACTGCAAGTGCATCCTGCATGATCGAAAGCGAAGAGCGACCGGTCTTTGGATCTATGTGATTTTCAGAATAATAGGCAAGGGAAAACGTATCGAAGTTTTCTCTTGCAAGGATCTCTTTCAGATTGGACTGCGTATATAAGAGGTCGATCGTTGCTTTCTTAAAACAGTGGCACTTCTGGTTGCCGATATATCCGGTATCTTTGCAGTCTGCACACACATAAGACGGTTCCAGATAATCTTCCGGGAATCCGCCGGATGCAAGAAGGTCTGATTTCTTCTGACGGAGCAGTGCGATTTCTTCTTTTAAGGAAGAAAGGGCGGTCTCGTCGCCTTCTAACAGATTGCGCGCTTTCTGGACAGAAAGGTGAGAAATCTGGTTCTCAAGCGCACGGATCTCAGGAATACACTGATACACACGCTGATAGTGCGCATGCAATACATCCTGACTATGCAGTTGTTTCTGCTCATACTCCCGCATGATCGTATCATACTGGGAATTCTTTAATGCCATAATGCTGCTCCTTTGCTATCGGGTCTTTAACAGACGCTCTTCCAGTGAGTCAATGTCATAGGAACGACCGTTAAAGTTATTAAACTTTGTCTTGATGTTCGCGGCAGGCTTTGGCGCTGCGGTTCTGCGTCGATTCTCTTTCTCCTGGCGGAATGCAGTATCGACACGCTCAATATCGGAAAAGACACGGACATGCTGCGTCAGCCATTTCGACAAAATCTTATCGGTATAGTCAAAGCTTGGCTGATGGATACTGCTCATCGTCCGGTCGCATGCTTCCTTGATAATGTCCAGCGTAAATCCGTACTGCTCTGTCCATTTCTTTATGTAGGCGATCTCAGAAGCCGCAGGACCGCGTCCGCGGATTCCGAATGCGTTGAGCACGGTGTAGCAGTTCTTGTTGTAGATGCTGGAAGTTGCCCGGGCCTCGTCCACTGTGGTCACATTGGCATCTGCCCATGCAAGAGCTACTTTCTTAATATAATGCATGCTTGTATGCTGGTTCTCCACACAGTATTCGATCAGATATTCGATCAGATCAGCAGAAAAATGGAGCTGATCGAAGAAATAAGAGATCGTGTCAATATCGGTTCTGGTCAGAGGTCTTCCGATATATTGTTCTGTGACAAACAGAAGCTGCTGGAACTCCTTGCGGTCGCGGAATGCCTTGATAGAAGTCGGAACCGCTCCGCGCGCGTCAGAGACCGGAGTCGTATTGGAAGCTTTCATATCATTGCAATCATCGCGGGATGGAGTGCAGAAAGATGTCTCCACTCGGTCCACACGGAAGGATGCTTCCGGATCCTCATAAGCAGGAGTCATACCGGAAGGCCTTTCCTCCCTGCAGGATGGAACCGGACAGAACTCGATGCCACAGAGAGAATGGTCGCTCTCATCGTACTGCAGGGAGAGCAGTCCTTCTTTCTCCCAGTAATTCAGTGCGCGCAAAATGTCCTTCTCTGTATTGTCCAGACTGTCTGCGATGGCAGAAACGGTAAGGACGGCAGAAGGAGCATTCAGATGTCTGAGCAGAAACAGATAGACTTTGACAAACTCTCCATTTGCTTTCACCATATGACAATCGATAAAATCATTGTCGACCAATGTTGTGTGATTCTGACTGCGATTACTCAATACCAAATTCTTCATCCTTACACCGTACCTTTCTGATAAATCCTCTTCAATGTACTGGTATTATAGCATCAGAAGGAAATTCTAAAAAGGACTTTTTATTGGATAAATCGCCATTCTTTGTGGATAAGAAAGAATGTGGATAATGTGGATAATGTGGATAACTATATGGATAACAATGATTCTCCTATGTTTACAACGTCTCCGGCGCCCATAGTTATCAACATATCACCGTGGATACATTTTTCTTTCACAAAGTCTTTGATTTCATCAAACGATGAAAAATAGCAGGAATCTCCGCCTAATTCCCGGATCGCCTCGGAAAGCGCCTCTGAGGACATACCAAGTGTGTCCGTCTCTCTGGCAGCATAGATATCCGCGAGGATCACATGGTCTGCAAGCGTCAGCGCTTTTGCAAACTCATGGAAAAATGCCTTCGTTCTTGTGTAAGTGTGCGGCTGGAAAATACACCAGAGCTCTCTGTGCGGATAGTGCTGTGCAGCCGACAGCGTTGCCTCGATCTCTGTCGGGTGGTGCGCGTAGTCATCGATGATCGTGACCCCGTTGAGAGATCCTTTGTATTCGAAGCGGCGGTCAGTGCCGGTAAAGGACAGAAGTCCTTTTTTGATCGTCTCAAGGTCGATGCCAAGCAGCAGTCCGGTAATGACTGCGGAAAGTGCATTCGATACATTGTGTTCCCCGTTGACAGAGAGAGAGATACGGTCTTTTTTGATGCCGTGGATGATCAGGTCAAAAGAGACATTTCCCATCTCGTCATATGCGATATTCTGTGCGGTGTAATCTGCATCGTGGCGGATGCCATATGTGATGACATTGCAGTCCAGACCAGAAATGATCTGCTCGTACTGCTCGATCTCACTGTTGATGATCAGTGTGCCATCCTCCGGAAGCAGCGCGGCGAACCGGTGGAAGGAATTGCGGATATCATCGAGATCTTTGAAGAAATCCATGTGATCTTCTTCTACATTCAAGATGATTCCGATCTTTGGAAGAAAATCCAGGAAGCTGTTCGTATATTCACATGCCTCTGTAATAAATACATCCGAGTGACCGACACGGATATTTCCTCCGATGATCTTTAAAATACCGCCGACAGAGATCGTCGGATCCGTATCTCCTGCGAGCAGGATATGAGAGATCATGGAAGTGGTCGTTGTCTTACCATGAGTCCCGGATACTGCGATCGGTGTCTTGTAGTTTGTCATCAGCTGTCCGAGCAGTTCTGCGCGGGTCAGCATCGGGATCTGATGTTCTTTTGCCGCGATAAACTCAGGATTATCTGCATGTACGGCAGCGGTATAGACGACAACATCGATGCCGTCGGTTATATTTTCTGCTTTCTGACCATAATGGATGACAGCTCCCAGATCGGTCAGATGTCTTGTAAGGGGCGATTCTTTGGAATCGGATCCCGTCACTGTAAAGTGTTCTTTCAAGAGAATTTCAGCAAGACCACTCATGCTGATACCGCCGATCCCGATAAAATGGACGTGAACCGGACTTTGAAAATTTATTTTATACATAAATACACTCCCGTTTATTGGAAAATTAAATTAATAGTAATATTTTACGCACTTTCATTATATTATAACGGTATATGGAAGAAAAGCCAAACTATAATTTTTTGTAAAATATAGATAAAAAGTTTTTAAAAAATACAATTATTTATGTAAAAAATATTCATTTTTCGGCGCTTTCGTGTTATAATACTACCATTAAATTACTTAGAAGGAGTGACGACATGATAAAAAAAGAAATGATTGCAATGTTGTTGGCAGGTGGACAAGGAAGCAGGTTAGGTGTTCTTACTTCAAAGGTGGCAAAACCGGCAGTTGCATTCGGGGGGAAATACAGAATCATTGACTTTCCATTGAGTAACTGTATCAACTCAGGGATTGATACAGTCGGCGTACTGACGCAGTATCAGCCATTACGCCTGAACACACATATTGGAATTGGAATTCCGTGGGATCTGGATCGCAATGTCGGAGGGGTGACAGTGCTTCCACCATACGAGAAGAGTACAAGCAGTGAGTGGTATACTGGTACTGCGAATGCAATCTACCAGAATATGAATTATATGGAGACGTTCAATCCGGATTATGTACTGATCCTTTCCGGAGACCATATTTACAAGATGGATTACGAAGTGATGCTGGATTTCCATAAGGAAAATCATGCGGACGTCACGATTGCGGCGATGCCGGTGCCGATCGAGGAGGCAAGCCGTTTTGGTATCGTTATTACAGATGAGGATAACCGGATCCGGGAGTTTGAAGAGAAGCCGGCGCACCCGAGAAGCAATCTTGCTTCCATGGGAATCTACATATTCAGCTGGCCGGTGCTGAAGGAAGCGCTGAAGGCATTGTCTGAGCAGCCGGCATGCGATTTCGGAAAGCATATCATACCGTACTGTCACGAGAAGGAACAGAGATTATTTGCGTACGAATATAATGGCTACTGGAAAGATGTCGGAACACTGGGATCTTACTGGGAAGCAAATATGGAGTTAATAGATATTATTCCGGAATTTAATTTATATGAGGAATATTGGAAAATTTATACAAACAGTGGTATTTTACCTCCGCATTATATCTCAGATCAGTCTGTTGTGGAGAAGAGTATTATCGGAAATGGATGCGATATTTACGGAGAGGTACATAGTTCTGTGATCAGTTCCGGCGTAACGATCGGAAAAGGAAGTATTGTACGGGATTCTATTATTATGAAGGATGCAGTGATCGGGGATCACTGTGTGATCGATAAGGCGATCATCGCGGAGAACGTTCAGATTGGGGATAATGTCACGCTTGGAACGGGAAGCGATACGCCAAATAAGATGAGACCGGATATCTATGGATTTGGACTTGTGACGATTGGGGAAGATTCTGTGATCCCATCCGATGTACAGATCGGAAAGAATACCGCCATTAGTGGTGTTACATCAAAAGAGGATTACAAAAACGGAGAGCTTGCAAGTGGTGAAACATTAATTAAGGTAGGTGAATAGGGATGAAAGCAGTAGGAATTATTTTAGCGGGCGGAAACAGCAGTAAGATGCGTGAACTGACACATAAAAGAGCGGTTGCAGCGATGCCGGTAGCGGGAAGTTACAGAAGCATCGACTTTGCACTCAGCAATATGTCGAACTCACATATCCAGAAAGTAGCAGTACTGACACAATACAATGCGAGATCATTGAATGAACATCTGAACTCCTCCAAGTGGTGGGATTTCGGAAGAAAACAAGGCGGTCTCTATGTATTTACACCGACGATCACAATGGAGAACGGATACTGGTACAGAGGAACTGCGGACGCGATCTACCAGAATCTTGATTTCCTTAAGAAGTGCCATGAGCCATATGTGATCATCACATCGGGGGATGCGGTGTACAAGCTCGATTATAATAAGGTGCTGGAATATCATATCGCGAAAAAGGCAGACATCACTGTCGTATGCAAAGAGATGGATGAAGATGCGGATGTCAGCCGTTACGGTACAGTGAAGATGAATGATTCCTGCCGGATCGAAGAATTTGAGGAGAAGCCGGTGCTGAGCAGATCAAATATTATCTCAACGGGAATCTATGTGATCCGCAGAAGACAGCTGATCGATCTGATCGAGCGGTGTGCGGAAGAAGGAAGATTTGACTTTGTGCAGGATATTCTGATCCGGTATAAGAATGTGAAGAAAATCTACGGATATAAGATCAGCAATTACTGGAGCAATATCGCGACTGTGGATGACTATTACAGAACAAATATGGATTTCCTGCGGCCGGAAGTGAGAAATTATTTCTTCAAACAGTATCCGAATGTATATTCAAAAGTAAGCGATCTTCCACCGGCAAAATACAATCCGGGTGCCTGCGTGAAGAACAGTCTGATTGCAAGTGGTTCCATCATTAACGGTACGGTGGAGAACTCTGTATTATTTAAGAAAGTATTTGTCGGAAATAACTGTGTGATCAAGAATTCCATCATTTTGAATGACGTTTATTTGGGAGACAATACCTATATTGAAAACTGCATTGTAGAGAGCAGAGATACGATCCGTGCCAACACCCGCCATGTAGGAGAAGACGGTATTAAAGTAGTTGTAGAAAAAAATGAGAGATACGCCATGTAGCGATGACGAAAGGGGACAAACATATGCAGATTACAGATGTACGAGTGCGCAAAGTAGCAAAAGAGGGAAAATTAAAAGCAGTAGTATCGATTACAATGGACGATGAATTCGTAGTACATGATATTAAGGTGATCGAAGGGGAGAAAGGACTTTTCATTGCGATGCCGAGTAAGAAAGCAATCGACGGAGAGTACCGTGATATCGCACATCCGATCAATTCCAACACAAGGGAACGGATCCAGAGAACGATTTTAGAGCATTATGAGCAGGCACTTCTTGAGGAAGATGCAGAAGAGGCGATCCTCTAATAACTGGTTCTTCAGATAAGGATCCCTGGTATATGACACGAGCCGTGTAGAAACTGCCGCAGAGATGTATGAAGGAAAAATACATCTCTGCGGTATTTTTCAGTACAGAAGTTTTTTGTCCGACTTGATAAATTTGCTTGACAAATGCAGGAACAGTCAGCAAAGTTGTAAGAAATGACGAGGAAAGGAAAGTAAGGAAACGTGGAAATCAAAGATTGTATTTTATATGAAGACAGAGAAATTATCGTATGCAGGAAACCGGCAGGTGTCCCGGTGCAGACGAAGCAGATGCAGACAAAGGACATGGTAAGTCTGCTGAAAAATTACAGATTTCAGCAGGAGAAGAGCGACCGTGAGCCGTATATTGGCGTGATCCACCGTCTGGATCAGCCGGTGGAGGGGATTCTTGTATTTGCAAAGACGCCACAGGCGGCAAAAGAACTGAACCGCCAGCTTCAGGAGGGGGCTTTTGGGAAGTATTACAAGGCGGTTTTGTGCGGGATTCCAAAGAATGGGCAGGGCAACCTGACCGATTATCTTATCAAGGATGGCAGGACTAATTTATCAAAAATCTGCAAGAAGACAGATGCAGGGGCAAAGGAAGCAAGGCTTTCCTATGAAATCCTGAATCAAGCAGAAGGGAAGGCATTTGTGAAAATTCAGCTCGATACGGGAAGACATCATCAGATCCGCGTGCAGATGTCCGGGATCGGGTGTCCGATCATCGGTGATGTGAAATATGGAGGGGAAGAAAGGAAAAGAGGGCAGATCGCACTGTGTGCATATTGTCTGGAATTTGTTCATCCAAAAACAAAGAAGCCGATGCAGTTTGAGATCCAGCCGGAGGCAGATGGATTTGCAGCATTTTTTTAGGCCGCCTGCAGGATCTTCTGCAAGTGCAAAAAGAACTGCATAAAAAGAAGCAGGACGGAAATACTAACATCACTACCGCGTGCCGCCAGCTTGTCTGGCGCCGCAGAAAAAACGGGGCTGGTGATGAGGATGCAGAGAGAACAATGGAAGACAGTGGCAGTGACTGTGGGAGTTACAGCGGGTGTATATATCGGGATAAAATATGGATTGCCGCTTGTACTCCCATTTTTCTGTGCGTTTCTTGCGGCGTATCTGCTACGACCGCTTGTCAGAAAGATCCATGCGCATACGAAGCTAAACTGCGGAGTGATTGCCGGCGGACTGCTTCTTATTATCTTAGGTGTGGTGGGACTTGTTGTGTGGTTTTTGGGAAGTACGCTTTTGCAGCAGTTCTGCTACTTTGTCGAACATTATGCTTTTTATGTGGGAAAGCTGGAGACATTTCTGGAAAAATGCTGTCAGAATCTGAGCGGGATCTTTGGCATGGAGGCGGCGGAATTGGAAGCCGCTTTTCTGACGCAGATGGGGATGTTTGCAGAGAAGGTCGAGGGGCAGTTTGTCCCGAAGCTGATGATAAACTCATGGACATATGCCAGAACATTGATCGAGGTGATCGGAGTCAGTGTGATCATTTTTGTATCGATCATCTTATTTGTAAATGATTTTGACAAGTTAAAAGAAAAGGCATCGCACTGGGTTGGCTACGGACACGCTGTCAGGATCACAAAACGGATTTTTCATATGGGAGGCATGTTTTTGAAAGCCCAGCTGGTCATCTTATCGGTGATCGCAACATTGTGTACGGTTACGTTTCTGCTGTTAAAAAATCCATACGCACTGCTTCTGGGGATACTGATCGGCTTTCTGGATGCACTTCCGGTGTTTGGAACAGCGATCGTACTCTATCCGCTTGCGGCTGTGCAGGCATTTCAGGGGCATTTTTTTACCGCTGCGGTCTATATCGGATTATCCCTGCTCTGTAATCTCACAAGAGAATTTCTGGAGCCGAAACTGATCGGAGAACATCTCGGGATCTCCGCGATCATGGTACTTGTCACGGTCTATGCAGGGATCCGTCTGTTTGGCATAAGCGGGGTGCTCACCGGACCGTTCGGATATCTGGCGGGAAGGGAGATTATCAGAGAATTACTGCAAAGGGAAGAAATAAAAGAAAATCAGGAGACAAAGCAGCCGGAAAAAGACGAAGAAACTTCCGGCGGGAAAAAGGGAAGGGACTTCTTGACAAAGGAATAAAATTCTCTTAAAATGAGTTTACTGAACAAGAGCGATGAAGAGGATCAGTAAATACAGGATATGCCCCAGAGAGAGGATCAGATGGTGTGAGATCCTTGCAGAAGATGTATTGAACCTGCCTTGGAGCTTCTGTGTGAAAACACAGCGTACATCTGCGTTAAGGAGAACAGAGAGAATTTTAACTGGGTATGGCGGCAGCCGGAGACAGTTATGATTAATAAGGGTGGTACCGCCGAGCGTTTCGGTCCCTTGCAGGGGGATTGAAGGGCTCTTTTTTTATAGAAAATCTCAGTTTCTGTAAGGAAAAAGTCTTTCCTCCCGATGAACTGTTTGAATAGAAGAACCATGTACGAGACTGTATATGGGAGAAAGAAAAGGAGAAGAAAAGTATGGCGAAAGACAAGAAACTCGTAGAAGCAATCACTTCTATGGAAGATGATTTTGCACAATGGTACACAGACGTTGTGAAGAAAGCAGAGCTGATCGATTACACAAGTGTAAAAGGATGTATGGTGATCAAGCCGGCGGGATATGCGATCTGGGAAAATATCCAGCATGAATTAGACCGCAGATTTAAAGAGACAGGCGTGGAGAATGTATACCTTCCACTGTTTATTCCGGAAAGCCTTCTTCAGAAAGAAAAGGATCATGTGGAGGGGTTTGCACCGGAAGTTGCATGGGTGACACACGGTGGCCTTGAGCCGCTTCAGGAGAGACTTTGCGTGAGACCGACATCTGAGACATTGTTCTGTGATTTCTATGCAAAAGATATCCAGTCCCACAGAGATCTTCCGAAAGTCTACAACCAGTGGTGTTCGGTTGTACGCTGGGAGAAGACAACAAGACCATTCCTCCGCTCGAGAGAGTTCTTATGGCAGGAGGGACACACTGCACATGCGACAGCAGAAGAGGCAGAAGAAAGAACGATCATGATGTTAAATGTCTATGCGGATTTCTGTGAGGAGGTGCTTGCAATCCCGGTTGTAAAGGGAAGAAAGACAGATAAGGAGAAATTTGCGGGGGCAGAGGCTACTTACACGATTGAGTCTCTGATGCATGACGGAAAGGCGCTCCAGTCAGGAACAAGCCACAACTTCGGAGATGGATTTGCAAAGGCATTCGGCATTCAGTATACAGATAAAGAGAACAAATTACAGTATGTACACCAGACTTCCTGGGGAATGACGACACGTATGATCGGAGCTATCATCATGGTACATGGAGATAACAGCGGTCTTGTACTTCCACCGAGAATCGCACCGGTCCAGGTGATGGTGATCCCGATCCAGCAGAAGAAAGACGGTGTGCTTGACAAAGCATATGAAGTGAAAGATCTGCTGAAAAAAGCAGGGCTGAGTGTCAAGGTAGACGACTCTGACAAGAGTCCGGGATGGAAATTCTCGGAGCAGGAGATGAGAGGAATCCCAGTCCGCATCGAATTAGGACCAAAAGATATCGAGGCAGGACATGCAGTGATCGTAAGAAGAGATACGAGAGAGAAGATCATCGTTCCATTTGAGGAGTTAGAGACGAAAGTTCCGGAAGTGCTTGAGACGATGCAGAAAGAGATGCTTGAGAGAGCGAGAGCACACAGAGACGCACACACCTATACAGCTTCCAGCATGGAAGAATTTAAGAAACTTGCAGATGAGAAGCCGGGATTTATCAAGGCAATGTGGTGTGGATGCCAGGAATGCGAGGATGCTCTGAAGGAAGAAGCGGGAGTGACATCACGCTGTATCCCATTTGAGCAGGAAGAGATCTCAGGTACTTGTGTACATTGCGGAAAACCTGCAAAACACATGGTTTACTGGGGAAAGGCATACTAATTTTTACGGTACTGGTGTGCGGCTTTTTGAAAATCAGGCTGCACACACAGACGTCAGGGGGATAGATCATGAAGATACAGCTGCCGGAAAAAGTAAATACGATCATACAGACACTGCAGGCACATGGCTATGAGGCGTATGCGGTAGGTGGATGCGTCAGAGATTCCCTGCTTGGAAGAGTGCCGGGCGACTGGGATATTACGACTTCGGCATCTCCGCAGGAGACAAAGGAACTGTTTGCGAGAACGGTGGACACCGGTATCCAGCATGGGACGGTGACAGTTCTTCTTGGAAAAGAAGGATTTGAGGTGACAACGTACCGGATCGATGGGAAATACGAGGACAGCAGACATCCGACGGAAGTGATCTTTACGCGAAATCTGAGAGAAGACCTGCTGCGCAGAGATTTTACGATCAATGCGATGGCATACAATGACACAGAAGGGATCGTCGATATTTTTGGCGGAATGGATGATCTGAAACGGAAGGTCATCCGCTGTGTCGGAAATGCCGAGGAACGGTTCGGAGAGGATGCGCTCCGCATTATGCGCGGAGTGCGTTTTGCCGCCCAGCTTGGATTTTCATTGGAAGAAGAGACAAAGGCGGCAATGGCAAAACTTGCCCCGACACTGGAGAAGATCAGTGCAGAACGGATCCAGACAGAGTTAGTCAAGCTTCTTGTGTCGGATTCTCCGGAATTGATCCGGGAGGCATATCATCTTGGGATCACAGCGGTGATCCTGCCGGAATTTGACGAGATGATGCGTACCGGCCAGGAGACGAAATATCATATGTACAATGTGGGAGAGCATACCGTTCAGGCAGTCTGCAATGTGCCGCCGGATAAGGTACTGCGCCTTACGATGCTTCTTCACGATGTGGCAAAGCCGGAGATGAAGACGGTTGACGAAGACGGGACAGCTCATTTCAAGGGACACGACATCAGGGGAGAGCAGAGAGCAAAGGAGATTCTGCGCCGGCTAAAATTCGACAATGATACGATCCACAAAGTCACGAAACTTGTACGCTGGCATGATTACCGTATGCCCGCAGAAAAGAAAAGTGTGCGAAAGGCGATGAGCAGGATCACAACAGAACTGTTTCCGATGTATCTCCTTGTAAAGAGGGCGGATATTCTGGCGCACAGCATGTACCGCAGAGAGGAAGAACTCGAGAATCTTGACGGACTTCAGAAATGTTATGAGGAGATCATGGCAGACAATGAATGTGTCAGCTTAAAGCAGCTCGCGGTGACGGGAACAGATCTGATCAGGATCGGTATGAAACCGGGAAAACAGATCGGGGAAGTATTAAACGAGCTTCTGCGGATCGTACTGGAATATCCCGAGTTCAATAACAAAGATCATCTTCTCCGGTTTGTACAGAACCGGTTTGATATAGAAAACTAATTTCCAAAATTTCAGAAAACTATCATACTTCTGTCCAAAGAATCATAGGTTAGAGAGAAAATCAAAGCTGCAGAAAGCAGCCGAGGGGAAAAATGATTACAGGGGGCAGTTATGAAAGATTTTGAAACAGATGTATTGGAACAGTATCATATAGAAGTAAAAGGCACCCGGAAAACAAGAGGTGCCATTTTATGCGATACAGACAGAGGCATGCTCTTGCTGAAAGAACTTACTTTCTCAGAGAAACGAGTTCCTCTTTTATATAAACTGTGTCACAGTCTGGAAGAGAAAGGGTACGGGCTTGTGGATACGGTCGTTCCAAATAAAGAAGGAAGTTATGTGACAGAGGCGCCGGACCAGACGAAATACATAGTAAAGCGCTGGTACGGAGGAAGAGAATGTGATGTCAGAAATGAAGGGGAACTTCGCAGTGCGGCTGCAAATCTCGCACATCTTCACAAGCTGATGCGCGGGGAACAGATCGTGGAGGAAGGAATAGCCGCAAGGGAGCATGATCTGAGAGAAGAATATCAGAGACATAACAGAGAGTTGCGGAAAGTTCGCACATTTATTCGGAAAAAGGTAGGAAAAGGTGAATTTGAGCTACTGTATTTAAAAGAATTTGAGCGTCAGCATGCACTTGGCGAGGAAGTTGTCCGAAGGCTTGAGACGGATAGTTATGAAGACTTGCGGCAAAAAAGTCAGAGAGAACATGCAATGATCCATGGCGATTACAATTACCACAACGTGCTGATGACGTACCGGGGTGTGGCGACGACGAATTTTGAACATTTCCGGGAAGAAGTGCAGATGGCCGACTTCTATTATTTCCTGCGGAAGGTTATGGAGAAATGCCAGTGGGATGAACATATGGGAAATGTACTTCTGGAAGCGTATGACAAGGAGCGGACGATCAGCAGAGAAGAGCAGGATTATCTGGCAGTACGTCTTGCCTACCCGGAGAAATTCTGGAAGGTGGCGAATAGTTATTACCATTCGAATAAAGCATGGATACCGGAGAAAAGCATAGAGAAATTACAGATATCGATTGCACAGACAGAAAAGAAGAATCAGTTTTTGAAAGATTTATTTTCTTTCCATTTAGAATAACGTGTTGTATAATAGATGAAAAGTGAGATTAGGAGGTACCAGGATGGATTATCAGGAAAGATACAGAGAATGGCTGGAGAATGATTATTTTGACGCAGATACAAAAGCGGAACTCACAGCGATCAAAGAGGATGATAACGAGATCAAAGAACGTTTTTATAAAGATCTGGAATTTGGAACTGCCGGACTCCGCGGCGTGATCGGCGCAGGTACAAACCGGATGAATATTTATACAGTCAGAAAGGCAACGCAGGGGCTGGCAAACTATATTTTAAAAAATAAAGCAGAGGCAAGAGGAGTCGCGATCGCATATGATTCCAGACGGATGTCGCCGGAATTTGCAGATGAATCGGCGCTCTGCCTTGCTGCAAACGGGATCAAGGCATATGTATTTGAGTCGCTTCGCCCGACACCGGAGCTTTCTTTTGCAGTCAGAAAGTTAAACTGTATTGCAGGAATCAATATTACTGCAAGCCACAATCCACCGGAATATAACGGATATAAAGTATACTGGGAAGACGGCGCACAGATCACACCGCCGCATGATACCGGTATCATGGCAGAAGTAGTGGCAGTGACAGACTACGCTGCGGTTAAGACAATGGATCTTGAGGCTGCAAAGGAAGCCGGACTTTATGAAGTGATCGGGGAAGCAGTCGATGATGCCTACATGGAAGAACTGAAAAAGCAGGTGATCCACCAGGATGCGATCGATCAGATGAACAAGGATTTAAAGATCGTGTACAGCCCGCTTCACGGAACCGGAAATATCCCGGTAAGACGGATTTTAAAAGAGCTTGGATTTGAAAATGTCTATGTAGTAAAAGAGCAGGAGCTGCCGGATGGAAATTTCCCGACGGTATCTTATCCAAACCCGGAGGCCAAAGAAGCGTTTGAGCTTGGTCTGAAGCTTGCAGAAGAAGTCGATGCAGATCTTGTGCTTGCGACAGATCCGGACGCAGACCGTCTCGGTGTGTATGTAAAGGATACAAAGTCAGGATCGTACAAAGTTTTGACCGGAAATATGTCAGGATGTCTTCTTGCAGACTATGAGATCAGTCAGAGAAAGGCAGTAAAAGGGCTTCCGGAAGACGGATGTCTGATCAAATCTATCGTGACATCCAATATGGCAAAGGCGATCGCGGAAAGCTATGACGTGAAACTGATCGATGTGCTGACCGGATTTAAGTTTATCGGACAGCAGATCCTGGAATTTGAAAAGACCGGAAAAGGAACTTATCTCTTTGGATTTGAAGAAAGTTACGGATGTCTGATCGGTACTTATGCAAGAGACAAAGATGCAGTTGTTGCGACGATGGCGCTTTGCGAGGCGGCAGCCTACTATAAGACGCTTGGAAAGACACTCTGGGATGCGATGATCGACATGTATGAAAAGTACGGTTATTACAAAGATGATATCCAGTCTATCACACTGAAAGGAATCGAAGGACTGGAGAAGATCCAGAATATCCTTGAGACACTCAGAAAGGAACCGCCAGCCAGAATCGGAGAGTATGAAGTGCAGAGAGCAAGAGACTACAAGGCAGGTACGATCACAGATCTGAAGACCGGTGAGACAAGCGGTACGGGACTTCCGTCATCAAATGTACTTTACTATGAACTGGAAAACGATGCATGGGTATGTGTACGTCCTTCCGGTACAGAGCCGAAAGTGAAATTCTACTATGGGATCAAGGGAACTTCCCTGGAGAATGCGGACGAGATTTCAGCAAAAATGGGAGCGTCTGTGCTGGAAATGATCGAAAAATTCCTTGACAAACAATAGGGAAACAGTTATAACTATAACAGTACAATAAGGGTAAAAAGCCCGCAAATGCGGAGGTAACGGCCCTTCAACACGGATAGAATCTATATATTTGATATATTCTATGGCTAAATTAGAGGAGGAACATATTCATGAACAAAACAGAATTAATCGCAGCAGTTGCTGAAGCAGCAGAAGTATCTAAAAAAGACTCTGAGAAAGTATTAAAAGCTTTTGTAGACGTTGTAACAGAAGAACTCAAAAAAGGAGAGAAAGTACAGTTAGTAGGATTTGGTACTTTTGAAGTGACAGAGAGAGCAGCAAGAGAAGGAAGAAATCCTCATACAAAAGAGACAATGATGATCGCTGCATGCAAGGCTCCAAAATTCAAAGCAGGGAAAGCATTAAAAGATGCTGTAAATGCATAGTTCAGATAAACAATCAAATAAGCGATAGAAGAGAAGAACTGCTGCAGAATCTGCGGCAGTTCTTTGTTACAGTGGGAATTATTTTGGGGAGCGTTAAGAAAATAGGAGGAAGCAAATGAGATTAGATAAATTTTTAAAGGTATCCAGACTGATCAAGAGAAGAACGGTTGCCAACGAGGCATGTGATGCAGGCCGTGTTCTTGTAAACGGATCTGTGGCAAAGGCTTCTGTGAAAGTGAAGCCGGGGGATGTCATAGAGATCCAGTTCGGGACAAAGACAGTGAAAGTTGAAGTGCTTGCGATTCAGGATACGACAAAGAAAGAAGAAGCCAAAGATTTATTTAAGTATCTGTAAAGCATCATAAATGTGAACAACCTTTCATATAATTGAGAGAAAGAAGACGTACTGATCATAGAGAGAAAGGTTGTGGGCATGGTGGAAGAAAGACAGGTGCAAAAGCCGCATAAATTAGTTATCAATAACCGGAAGACAAGCGCAGTGACCGGTGTTCTGGATGTGCTTTCCTTTGATTTAAATGAGATCCTGCTTGAGACGGAGCAGGGAATGCTTATGGTGAAAGGAAAGGATCTTCATGTAAACCGGCTGAGTGTGGAAAAAGGGGAAGTAGATCTGGCGGGACATATTGACAGTATTGCCTACTCTGATATCAGTCAGAGCGCCACAAAGCAGGGAGAAAACTTCTTTTCCAAGTTGTTTAAATAGGTGTGGGTATGTCTGGGATCGGTGAAGAAGTGAATGTTTTTATCCAGGCAGTCCTGACGGGATCTGTTGTGATGGGCATCTATGATATCATCCGGATTTTCAGAAGGATCCTGCCGCACAATCTGACGGCAGTGACACTGGAAGATCTGTTTTACTGGATCGGGATCAGCCTGTATCTGTCTGTGCAGATCTATCTTACAAGCGATGGAAGTATCCGGTGGTTCTTCGTGACCGGAACGCTTGTGGGGATCCTTTTATTTGCCGCAGCATTCTCGCAGCTTGGGAAAATCTATAAAAAAATCAAGAAAAGTATTGAAAAAAAGAGGGAAACCCATTAGAATGGCTTTAGAGTAGTCTGGAAATACACACATAAAAAGGTGGGTAACAGTAGTGAAACATATCAAAGAAAAAAGTCGTACAAGACAGCAGCGGCAGAGAATGCGGGCTCACAGAAGAAGTATGGTACTGATCAGTTCAGTGATCATGCTGCTGATCGTACTTGTATCTGTCGGAGGAGTCTCATTACGGGCGAAGAATGAAGCATATAAGGAGCAGCAGGCAGAGCTCGAGACTCAGATCAAAGAGGAGAAGGACAGAACAAAAGAGATCGAGAAATACAAGGATTATGTTGGCACAGATGCTTATGTAGAGGATGTGGCAAAAGAAAAGTTCGGACTTGTATATGAAGATGAGATCGTATTAAAACCAACAAAATAAAGAAATTACGAATGATAACTTTAGGAGATGAGAGAATTTCCTAAAGTTTTTTTATTCCATAGAAAAAGTTATTTCCGGAGGGAGAAGAGGAAAGAACGGACGGGGGGAGAATCAATATGGAGAAGGTCGGGATGGGACAGGCCGGCATCGCGGGGCCTTATGCAGTACAGATCGGAAAGCTGGCAGATTCGCTGGAACATTTGTCGAAAGTATGTTTGAAGCTGGAGCAGCCAAAGCAGGTATTTACGAAAGATGAACTGCAGGAGATGTTCTTTCAGGTGGAGGAAAGCGTCTGCACAAAATGTGACCATATGGAGCGGTGCTGGGGGGACGATTATGTACATACCTGCCAGCTGGGATATGAGATTCTTCATGCAGTTGAGGAGTATGGAAAAGAACTGAATATTGAGACGAAGCGCAAATTGCAGAAAAAGTGCGTGATGGCTCCAAAGTTTCAGAGCGCGCTGATCGAGGTGTTCCATGAGGCAAAACAAAATATGCTCTGGGCAAACCGGCTTGTGAAAAACAGAGAAGGCTGTGCGGTGCAGCTGGATCTGTTCGCGCAGATCATCAAAAGTACGGCAAAGGAATTTGAGGACAGCATTTTAATTGATGCGCGGATGGAAAAGAAGCTGCGAAAACGGCTTCAGAAGATCGGAGTGAAAGTGCTGGATCTGACATTTCTGCGCACAGAGAGAGGAAAACATGAGATCCACCTGAATGCAAAAGCGGTGCAGGAGATGGGAGTGGAGACCGAAGAGATGTTAAAGATCATCTCCAGGACATATGGAAAGCGATTTGTGTTTGAGGAGCAGTGCCGCAGGATGCTCGCAAAAGAATACGAGCCATATGTCTGTATGGAACCGTGCCAGTTTCATATCCTTCAGGGGGTGGCGAAGATCGGAAAAGGAAGGGATACGGTGTCGGGGGACAGTTTTCTGGAAGTGATGATGCCGGGAGGGAGAGCCGCTTCTGCGCTGTCAGATGGGATGGGCTCCGGAAGAAAGGCATTTCAGGAAAGTGCGATGGTGGCAGAGCTGCTGGAAGATCTTCTGACATCCGGATTTCCGGGAGAACTGGCGATCCAGATGATCAATACTGCGCTTGTGATGGGGCGGGAGGAGATTCATTTTTCCACAGTGGATATGAGTATTTTTGATCTGTATACGGGAGAATGTGAGTTTCTGAAAGTCGGGGCATCGACAACGTTTATCAAATACCGTGACCGGGTGGAGCGTTTGTCCTCCACTAGTCTTCCGATCGGTGTCCTGCACAATCTGGAGATCGATATGGTAAAGCGGACGCTGCGAAGCGGGGAGTTTGTTGTGATGATGACAGACGGAGTACTCGATGCGCTTCCGGTTGTCGAGCAGGAACTGTTGATGGAGACGATCATCGGTGGAATGCGGCTGGTCAATCCAAAAGAGATGGCGCAGTATATTTTAGACCAGGTGCTTATCTTTACCGGGGAGACGCCGAAAGATGACATGACAGTTCTTGTGGCGGGGATATGGAAAGGAAAGTAGAGCAGGATTTCTGACTGGATTCTTTCGGATAATCATAGTATCATAGAAGAGAGTCCTGAATATGGGAAAATGCAGCAAGAGAAAAGGGAAAAGAAAAATGGCCGGGAAAGAGCAGAAGAGAAAAAAGAGTCAATATAGAAAGAATGATGTCATCGCGAAGGTGCGTGCATATATACAGAAATACAAGATGTTTGAGCGGGGAGAAACAGTGATCACAGGCATATCAGGAGGAGCAGATTCGGTATGCCTTTTTTTCATTTTACGCGAACTGCAGGAAGAACTGGGGATCCGGCTGGCGGCGGTCCATGTCAATCATGGGATCCGGGGGGAGGATGCGCTGGAGGATCAGAAATTTGTCGAGAGACTCTGCCGGGAAGAAGGGGTCCCTCTGGAAATTGTAAGCTGTCAGCTGGAATTAATTGCGAGAAACCGGAAACAATCTATGGAGGAAGCCGGAAGAAATATCAGAAGAGAAGCGTTTGCCGAGGCAGCGCAGAAATACGGGGCATCAAAAATTGCGCTGGCGCATCATAAGAATGACAATGCCGAGACACTTTTCATGAACCTTGTAAGAGGAGCCGGGCTGAATGGACTGGCAGGGATCAAACCGGTTATCGGAAGCTATGTCCGTCCGCTGCTCTGTCTGGAACGCAGGGAGATTGAAGGATTTCTGGAGGAGAACGGCATTTCTTATCAGACAGATCAGACCAATCTGACCGATGATTACACACGAAACAAGATCCGAAACCGGGTGATCCCTTATCTGGAGACGCAGATCAATCCAAGAGCAGCAGCGCACATGAGTGAGGCAGCAGAACAGCTGCAGAAGGTGCAGGAATTTCTGGCAAAAAAGGCAGAGACATTCAGGGAAGGATGTGTCAGCCGTCAGCCGGGAGGTATTTTGATCCAGGAAAAGCCGTTTCAGAGAGGGGAGCAGATCTTAAGGGAGATGGCAGTGCTCTCCTGCCTGGAAGAAGCGGCGGGGCAGGCAAAAGACTTGTCGGCAGTCCATGTCGCAGATGTGCTCGCACTTTTTGAGAAACAATGCGGGAGGCAGATCTCGCTTCCATATCATATGCGGGCAGTCCGCGGGTATGAGGGGGTACTGATCGAGAAGCGAAAGGAAGATGCGGGCTTCCGGAGAGACGGTGGTGCAAAGACAGACGATGGCATGAAGAGAGATGATGAAACGAGAGAAATTTTTCATGGGGAAACAGAGAGCGGAGAAACTTTATGTCAGATCCCGGGCACAGTTTATTACCGGACGCCGCAGGGAAAAGAAGCGGCAGTCACATGCCGGCTGGTGGATTTGCCGGAGAACCCCGGAAATCTGCAAAAAAGTCACACGAACTGTTTTGATTATGCTATAATTAAAAATGATTTGTGTGTGAGAACGAGAAGACCGGGCGATTACATTGTCATTGACCGTGCAGGAAGAAAGCAGAAGTTAAAATCTTACCTGATCAATGAGAAAATCCCTGCAAAAGAGCGGGATGAGATACTGCTGATCGCAGACGGAAGCCACATATTGTGGATCGTCGGACATCGCCTGAGCCTTTGCGGGAGACCAGACGAACATACAAAAAGAATTTTACAAATACAAATAGATGGAGGAGAAAGCCATGGCAGAGACAATTAAGGTATTAGTTTCAGAAGAAGAAGTAGAAAAGAGAATCCGAGAATTAGGAGAGAAGATCAGCAAAGATTACGAAGGAAAACAGGTACATCTGATCTGTGTACTCAAGGGAGGCGTATTCTTTATGTGCGAACTGGCAAAGAGAATCACGGTTCCGGTTTCTATGGACTTTATGAGTGTGAGCAGCTATGGAGACGGAACAGCATCCAGCGGAGTAGTAAAGATCGCCAAAGATCTGGATGAAAGCCTGGAAGGAAAAGACGTGCTTGTGGTAGAAGATATCATTGACTCTGGACGTACATTATCTTACCTTCTTGAGATCCTCAAGAAGAGAAATCCAAACAGTATGAAGCTCTGCACACTGTTAGATAAACCGGAGAGAAGAGTGATGGATGTCAATGTAGATTATGTAGGATTCAATATCCCGGACGAGTTTGTTGTGGGATATGGTCTTGACTATGCGCAGAAATACAGAAATCTCCCATATATCGGAGTTGTAGAAGGCGTAGAATAGGAAGGGGACATAAATTGGATAATAAGAAATATAGAGGAGCCAGCGGAGCCTCGCTTCTGATGCTTGTGATCGTTCTGTTTGCGGTGTTCTGGTTTTCAGACCGGATGCAGAGTACGGAACAGCAGTATACAGAAGCGATGTTCCGGGAAGATTTAAAGGAAGACAACGTGGATTCCGTTGTGATCAGTCCGAATAAGGAGACGCCAACCGGAACACTGAAGATTTATCTGAAAGATCAGGATTATTCCAAGAGCATGAACGTGCTGAACACCGAAGAAGTGCAGGACGTTCTTGAAGAAAATCATGTTTCATACAAAGTGGCAGACATGCCGAAGCCTTCTGTATTTACAACAGTCGTACTCCCACTTGTGATGACAGTCGGAGTTGTATTGCTTCTGTTTGTGATGATGAACCGCCAGGCAGGCGGCGGGGCAAACGCGAAGGCGATGAGTTTTGGAAAGAGCAGGGCAAGACTCAGCACAGACCAGGACAAAAAAGTAACATTTGCAAATGTTGCGGGTCTCAAAGAAGAAAAAGAAGAGTTAGAAGAGATCGTAGACTTCTTAAAAGAGCCTAAGAAATACATTCAGGTCGGGGCAAGGATCCCGAAAGGAGTGCTGCTTGTAGGACCTCCGGGAACCGGAAAGACATTGCTTGCGAAGGCGGTTGCCGGAGAAGCCGGAGTGCCGTTCTTTACAATCTCCGGTTCAGATTTCGTAGAGATGTTTGTCGGTGTCGGAGCATCCCGTGTGAGGGATCTCTTTGAGGAAGCAAAGAAAAATGCACCATGTATCATTTTTATTGATGAGATCGATGCGGTTGCAAGAAGACGTGGAACCGGTATGGGCGGCGGACATGACGAGAGAGAGCAGACATTAAATCAACTCCTCGTAGAGATGGACGGATTTGGTGTCAACGAAGGGATCATCGTGATGTCTGCGACAAACCGTGTAGATATCCTTGACCCGGCGATCCTCCGCCCGGGAAGATTTGACCGGAAGGTCATGGTCGGAAGACCAGACGTTCAGGGAAGAGAAGAGATCTTAAAGGTGCATGCAAAAGGTAAGCCGCTCAGCGAAGATGTGGATCTGAAGCAGGTTGCGCAGACGACAGCAGGATTTGCAGGGGCAGATCTTGAGAATCTTCTGAACGAGGCTGCGATCATGGCTGCAAAAGAAGGACGGGTGTATATCCAGCAGTCGGATATCCGCCATGCGTTTGTCAAAGTCGGGATCGGCGCAGAGAAGAAGAGCCGTGTCATCTCCGAGAAAGAGAAGAAGATCACAGCGTTTCATGAGGCGGGGCATGCGATCTTATTCCATGTACTTCCGGATGTGGGACCGGTGTACAGCGTCTCTATTATTCCGACCGGGGTTGGTGCAGCCGGATATACGATGCCTCTTCCGGAAAAAGATGATTTATTTAACACAAAAGGGAAGATGATCCAGGATATCACAGTGGCGCTTGGAGGAAGAATTGCCGAGGAACTTGTATTTGATGATATCACGACCGGTGCTTCCCAGGATATTAAGCAGGCGACGGGAATTGCGAGATCGATGGTGACAAAGTTCGGTATGTCTGAGAAATTAGGTCTGATCAACTATGACAATGACGAGGATGAAGTATTTATCGGAAGAGATCTTGCACATGCATCCCGCGGTTACGGCGAGGCAGTGGCAGGAAAGATCGACGAAGAAGTCAAACGGATCATCGATGAGTGTTATGCAGATGCAAAAGCGATCATTCAGAAATATGACCATGTGCTTCATGCATGTGCAGATCTGTTGTTGGAGAAGGAAAAGATCACAAGGGAAGAATTTGAAGCATTGTTTGACGGCGAATAAACAGAATGGAAAGTCTGGGAAATGAGGTTCTCTTTATGAATATACAGGCATTGTTCTGTGACGGTACTGGAAATTATGTGATACCAGCAGAACCAAAGAAAAATGAAAAGATTCTTCTGCGTTTCCGGACAGCAAAAGATGATGTAGATCAGGTGTTCCTGCTTGTTGGAAATCAGTCCTATGAGCTTGAGAAAAGGGAAACAAAAGGAGTTTTCGACTACTATGAGATAGAATGGCAGCTCGGAGAAAAGGAGTTCCACTATGCCTTTCAGATCTGCAGCGGGGGAGAAGTGAAATATTTTAACCGGTGCGGAGTGGCAGGAAACC
>CAUWEA010000007.1:0-60547 GCA_963557735.1 uncultured Faecalimonas sp.
AGAACAGAGAAAAAATGGTTACATTTAATTTGTACTTTTTCTTGACATAGGACCAGGTTTTATATCATAAAGGACAAGTTTTTTGAAGATATGCCAGATCCGTATCTCAAGGGGAATAAAGCAGGTAATAGACCGCATTATTATTGTTTTGAAGATAATGCTATGGGAATTTATTGGATGATACCGCTTTCTAGCAGAATAGATAAGTTTCGCAAAATAATAGAGAAAAAGGAACAATCAGGGAAGCCTTGCGATATTCTGCATATTGTGAAAATGGATGATAGTCGAGAAAGTGTATTTTTAATACAAGATATGTTCCCGATTACAAAAGAATACATAGAACGAGAGTATACGATTGCCGGGAATCATTTGATGCTGACCAGTGAACACACGGCAAAAGTAATTGAACAGAAAGCAAGAAAAGTTTTGGGAATGTTAAAGCGCGGTGTAAAGTTCATACCTACACAACCAGATGTGCTATCAATATTGGAGCAATTAAAGCAGAAAAAATAGCTTTGTGTGGCTCTATTTTGGCTCTGATAATTTGGTGGGAGAAAAATATCAGATAAAATCCAGAGAATACGAATACAAAATAGCACAAATGTGTACTGGAAACTACCTGGATTATCCTATCCGCACCCGAGTTTAATAGTAAACAGAGAGCCGGGAAGCCGCATAAATAGCAGATTTTCCGGCTCTTAGTATATGTTGTGATACCTTTTTGATACTTAAGTGGTATATTTGGATATATGGATACGATCATATTTATTAACAAGTTTGTTATAACGTAAATCAAGTGCTTGCAATTCATTAATAGGACATAACTTTCTTTTAATTCATTATCTGAGGATTATAATATAATCCGCAAAAAATTGGTATCAAGATCAAATTTAATAGAAATTGGAAACAGAATATCAAGCAAAGATACGGGAGGTGCCTGGTATGAAAAAGAATGCAAAGAAGTATATCTTATGGAGTATTTTGGTGTTGATCTTGCTCACATGTCTTCTGTCCTTAAAAAATATTCATTCTCTAAAGAAAAAATCATTGGAACGGGATAAGGATACGGAATTTGATAAGAGTTCTGGGATTCGGGCAAAGAAACTTTCAGATGTGCAGATGGAGTCGCTATACAAGCTCTGCAAAGTCTGGGGATATACAAAATATCATCATCCGGATGTAATTTCAGGAAAGCTTAATTGGGATGCGGAGCTTTTTCGAGTGATGCCAGATGTGCTGAGAGCAAGGAATCAAGATGAGGTGAATCGTGTTTTGATGGAGTGGCTGGAAGCATTTCCTATTAAGGCAGAGCATGATGAGGCGAAAAAAGATATAGATTGGGAGAAGATTCAAGAAGAAAATGGAAGGCAAATGCTGGATACAACATGGATTAGTGATTCTGTATTTTTAGGAGAGGAATTAAGTGCTTATCTTTGCAGTATGGATGACCTGCATATTTCTGACAGAGAAAATGCATATGCTTCTTTTGATGAAATCGGGACAGTTTCCTTTGAAAATGAAAAGATGTACGATGTTTCAGATGGAGATATGGGAATGTATTTGTTGGGATTATTTCGGTTCTGGAATATGTATGAGTATTATTCTCCAAATATAGAGATCACAACAGAAAACTGGGACAGTGTCCTTTGGGAGGCGCTTCCGAAAGTTGCGGGTGCAGATGATTACCGCAGTTATGTGACTGAGATTGCGCAGGTCGTTTCCAAAACTGGAGATGCTCATAGTATGCTTGTAGATCAGGAACGGTTATTGTACTATTATTATGGACAACGATTTTTGCCATGTGATATTAAAATCATTGATGGGGAGGCAGTGGTTACACAAGTTAAGAAAAATGTGAAGGGATTAATGCCAGGAGATATTTTGCTGGAGATTGATGGGATGCCACTGGAAGATAGAATAGAAGAACAGCGGAGCTACCATGCACTTCCTGAACCGGATAAAATGTTGAATCAGATGAAACATTTATTATTGGAAGCTGAGAATCGAAAATCAAAAGTTCGTGTATTGCGTGGAGAAGAAACGAAAATGGTGCAAGTAAAAACACTGAAAAATCAGTATTCTTATGAAAATCCACTGAAAAATGGAATCTTGCAATCAGAAAATATTGGATATATTGATCCGTCTACATTAGAAAAAGGGGATCTTGAGAAATTAATGAAAGATTTTTGTAATACAAAAGGGATCATTGTTGATTTAAGGCATTATCCATCTACGGTGATTACATATCTTCTGGGTGAGTATATCATTCCAAAGCAAAAGGTGTTTGCCTGTGTAGGAATGCCGAACAAGGCAATTCCGGGAGCATTTTATGAGCAGGAGATGGTAGTAGGAAAAGGAACTTTAAAGGAGATTCAAAATGACAGTCGGACATTTGAGCCATATGATGGGAAAGTTCTTATTTTGATGGACGAAGAAAGTCAGAGTCAAAGTGAATTTGCTATTATGGCGCTGCGTCAGGCCCCGAATGCGATTGTTTTAGGAAATCCTTCCATTGGGGCGGATGGAAATGTGGTCAAAGTGTCTCTGCCGGGAGAAGTGATTTTCTCGATGACAGGTCTGGGAGTATACACACCAGAAGGTGGGCAGACACAGCGCTGTGGGTTAAAACCAGATGTAGAATGCTGGCAGACAGCAGAGGGAATCAAAGCTGGAAAGGATGAACTGGTCGAAGAGGCAATTAAGCTAATAAAATAAGTTGTACCCATTTTTAAATAGGAAGGATTACTCTATGCAAAGAAAACTTGGAAAATCTGATTGACAATAAAACTTGGCAGAGATATAATTATGACAAGAAAACTTGTCAATAAGATACGGAGGTGTTGATATGGATCGAGATGAGATTTTGAAATTGGCACAGAAAGAAAATGAAAATTATGATGAGCGGGAAGTATTTATACAAATGAAAGGGTACAGCTACGGTATGATTGCTTCATCTATCATGTTCACTTTTCTTGTGATACTGAAAGTTTTCAGAGGGGAGTCAATTTATGATATCCTTGCTATGTATGAAGCAGCAATGATCACGTTTTATGTATATAAATATAAAATGGAGAAGAAAAAGATCGATTTGTTTTGCTCTATATGCTGGGGAATTGCAACCGTCCTAAATTTGTACCTAATTATTTGGAGGCAATAATATGGATGACGAATTGATACTGAAAAACAATTTAAAGAATATCAGAACGGAGAGGAAACTGTCTCAGACAGAACTTGCAGAGTTAGTTGGGGTGTCTCGGAATACGATCAGTTCCATTGAGACAGGGCAATTTAATCCTACAGCGAAATTAGCATTACTTTTGTGTATTGCTTTAGAAAAAAAGTTTGAAGAATTGTTTTACTTTTAAGGTACGTTTGTGAAGCAGTTGGCAGAATACTTTGTAAAGTGGTTGCGTATTACATTCTTTCGTGTTCAGACGAGAGATAAATGGGAGCATATTTCATAATAGAGAAAATGGAAGGGGAGTGCAATTCTTACGAATAGAAAAGCGCTCCCCATTTGATTATTCTGTGTAGTTGAAAGGTTCCGCAGATGTTTCCATATTGCAACGAGAAAGTCTGACTGTTTTGAACTGATAGAACAGAGCACACAGTCCTGTGACTGCAAGTGCAACAAGGACCCAGCCAAGCCCCAGGGAGTACAGTGGAAGTGCATGAAGCAGTTTGCCGACAAATCCAAAGGAAACTCCGAGGTTTTCAAGTGCATATGCAACGCTGAGAATACTTACCGCACCGATGGTGCATGGATAGACAAAAGGAATATTTTTTATCCAGCGATGACATAATCCAAGTAAAATCAGAGTGATGGAGACTGGATAAATAGCATCCAACACCGGAACGGAAATACTTAAAATCATATTTAATCCCTGATTACAGATGATGAAAGAAAATCCTGCGATCAGCCATACCCATTGACGGTAGGATAATTTTGTAGTCAATGTCGAAAAATATTGTGAGATAGAAGTAATCAGCCCGACGCAGGTTGTCAGGCATGCCAATGTGAAGATGGCTGCCAGTAAAACTGCTCCGGTATCACCAAACAGCTGGTGGACAATGCAGCGGAGTGTCCATGCGCCATTTTCCTGGATTGGGAAGACACCTGAGGAACTCATTCCCATATATGCGAGAGATAAGTACACGCATGCAAGAATTGTTCCGGCAAAAATTCCGGTCATGACAGTGTATTTCATCACACCTTTTTTCTCTTTGACTCCTAAACTTCTGATTGTAGTTGCAATTACAAGTCCGAAATTTAAGGCTGCAATGGTATCCATTGTAAGATATCCTTCTAAAAATCCTTTGACAAGTGGATTACTACTATAACTTACCTGGGCAGGATTAACTTTTACGGTGCCGCGGAACACGAAATTGACAAATACAAAAAACAGTAAAAGTAACAGTGATGGTGTCAGAAATTTCCCAATCCGTTCTACCAGTTTGTTTGGAGTCAATGCAAGCCAGCTGGCAGTCAGGAAAAAAATTAAGGAAAAGAGAAACATAAACACGGTCAAATTTGCGCCTTTCGGAAGGTATGGTGCAACTGCCATCTCAAATGGGAGAGAAGCTGCGCGAGGGATTCCAAGGCCAGGTCCGATAGACAGGTAAATCAAAATCGTAAAGAAAATGGCAAATTTGGGATTTACCTTCTTGGCGAGCTGTTCCAGTCCGTCAAATTTCGCAACAACAACGACACCCAGGACAGGCAGCGCCACCGCTGTGATCAGGAAGGTCGCAATTGCAAATGGAGTTTTGTCTCCTGCGTTTTGTCCCAGAAATGGAGGGAAAATCAGATTTCCTGCACCAAAGAAAAGGGAGAACAACATAAAGCTGACGAGTAAAATTTGTTTCTTTTGTAGTTTCATAGATAACCTCCTTAAAATAAAAAAAATCGCCCTAGAAAGGACGATTGAAGACCGTGGTACCACCTTAATTCCTGAGAAAATCTCAGCTCATATCCGCATCATCTAATGCGTCTCACCTGTAACGTGGCTCTACTCCGGCGCTCCTACTTTGTTTCAGTTTGCTCCTCAAGGATGATTTCATCTGTCAGGTTCATTGATAACTCGCACCACCCGTTACCTCTCTGAAAAATCCGCTGAAGATTACTTGTTCCTATCAAATGAATTTGAAATATTTTTCTGTATTATAGGACAAGTGGCGAGAAATTGCAAGAGATTTTTTTGGAAAAGTAGAAAAAGTGGAAAAATAGATAAAGAGATAAGAGCAAGAGCGAATGGAATTTATATGTTTCCTTCTAAAGTATTTCTTTTGTACAAATAGTAAGAAACAAATCAAATTGCAAATCCTCCCCCTTTATAGTATCATATTTCCATAATGAATTTTTGAAACAAAAGGAGAAAGATCATGAGTAATGAAGTTTTAGCAGTCGTTGCAGGTAAGGAAATTACAAATGCGGAGCTGGATGCATTTTTACAGAATGCGCCGAGAGAACAGCAGGCATATGTGACAAATCCGCAGTTCAGACAGCAGTATTTGGAGCAGCTGATCTCTTTACATTTATTTGCGCAGGCAGGAGAGGATGCAAAGCTTGAGGAGACTGAGGAATTTGCGAAGATTTTAGAGAATGCGAAGAGAGATATTCTTGCGCAGCTTGCAATGAGAGAGACGTTAAAGGATGTAGCTGTGACAGAGGAGGAAGTGTCAGCTTACTATGAGGAAAATAAGCAGCAGTTCACAAAGGGAGAGACTGTCAGTGCAAAACATATTTTAGTAGATTCAGAAGAAACATGTACTTCTGTATTGGAGTCTGTTACAAGTGGAGAGAAAACATTTGAGGAGGCTGCAAAAGAAGTTTCCACCTGCCCGTCCGGTGCAAGAGGAGGAGATCTCGGAGAATTTGGAAAGGGACAGATGGTAAAAGAATTTGAGGAAGCAGCATTTGCAGCTGAGATCGGTCATGTGGTAGGACCGGTAAAGACACAGTTTGGTTATCATCTGATCAAAGTTGAGAAGAAAAATGAGGCAGCTGTGGCATCTTTTGATGAGGTAAAAGATGCGATCAGAAGAAATCTGATCCAGCAGAAGCAAAATGCCGCATACAGTGCAAAGGTTCAGGAACTGAAAGAAAAATATTTACAGAAATAAATGAGTGATAGGAAGAATGCCGCAAAAGTGATCGTAGGAAGCGCTTTGCGGCATTCTTTGTGTATTCAGATGAAATTATGCTTCAGAGCTGGTTTGGATTCCAAGCATCTGCTTCATCTTGCGGATCGTTGTATTGTATACGATCCAGATGATCAGGACGAGTGCGAACAAAAGTGCAAGGCACACAAGCAGTGAAGCGATTTCTGTGTAAGAAAGGATGCTGTCATTTGCGTACATGATCATGGTGAAGAAGAGGTACATGGCGACCATTCCGACGATGGAAGGTGTAAAGAAGATTTTTCTCGTCTGTGCCTTTACTTCTTTTGTGAGGAATGCAGGGGAAGCGCCGAGGCGTTTCAGGTCCTCAAAGACGTAGCGGTTGTTCAGAACGATGGAGATACTTCTTGTATAGCAGATGATCAGAGCCGCCATGACACAGATGATTGTGATAAAGAGGAACAGCATCAGATAAACTGCCGTTGTGCGGACGAAATCAGTGGAGTCCAGCATTCTAAAGGAAGGCATATATTTCCAGCCGAACCGGAAATTGCTTCCGTCACAGTCCGCATAATCTACTTTTGCCTCGGAGGCATATTCACGTTCGTCGAGATAATAGCTTTCGCCGTCTACGGAACGGCCGTATTTGACAACGCGGTCATAGCCTGATGAGACCGCATATTTTTCTCCGAGAGCATCCATAAAAACATGGAAGAGTTTGTCGGCAAATTCGTAGTTGTCTTCTCCGTCAATGTTAAACAGAACGTGATGTTCTTTCCATTCATCATCCAGACCGAATGCTATCTTTTCATAGTCTGCATCGTTTAGGACATAGTAATTCGAGCGTCCGGAGAACAGACCGTAATGAACATAGCCGTCAAAGGTGACCGGAAGTTTTTCCATCGTTGTCATGTTAATGATCTGATCTGCATCGGAGGCAAGCCAGTAGGTGTCGGTCTCATCCGCATTGGAAACAGCCTTGTATGTTCCGGGTGCAACTTCTGTCTCCTGCCCGGTCAGAAATTCAAAAGCGGAGGCGGTAAGGAAAGTTCCTTCGTTGGCAAATTCTTCATAGACCGTGTAGAGTTTTCCATCGTCTGTCGTTCGTTCTACCGTAGTTGACATGCCGAGAAGAATCGTTGCCTGTTCCTTGTAATCTTTGATCGAGAGGTCATAATCGCTGGCAAGACTGGCGATTTCCTCTTTTCCCGGAACCGGCTGACCGATCGGATAGTGGAAAGAATAATCATATGGGGAGGCTTTCACCTGCATCGCCTGACTGGTCTCGAGTGTTGGGATATAGAACAGTGCAAAGGCGCCGCCCGCTACGAGCAGTGCGATGACCATCATATTATTTACGGTCTGTTTTCCCTGAAATTTCATCATGCTGCGCGAGATGATTCCTTTGTATGGGTGTTTTTTATGTCTTCCGAACCCATGCACAACGATGTGCAGAAGGAACATATACAGACCGATGAAGAGCGGTATGTAAAGCAGAGGCAAAAATGGAGAGGAAAAGCGCCGGAATACTGTCTGATAAATCTGCGGTCCAAAATATCCTGCGGTTCCTCCGAGGATCATCAGGAAAATACCGACAGAGGCATACCATGGCTTCACGTCCCGCACCGGTTCGTTTTTATGCTCTTCATTGACTACATCCATAATGTTTGTACGGCGGAGTGTCCGTCTTCCGAGGGAGAAAGCAAAAAGGAGTACGATCAGCACAAAGGCTGCCGGGATCAAAAGACAGCGGAAGTCCAGAACTAAAACCATCTCATCGCTGTCTACGACAAGCAGACGGAAGAGCTGCCAGATCGACCAGGCAAATGGAATGCCGAGTGCGGTCCCGAGAAGGGAAGCGCTGAGGGAGGTGACTGCAGTATCTTTGTACAGATGATTCCGCAGTACCTTTTTTGAAGTTCCAAGTGCGAGAAAGATCCCGAGTTCTCTTGACTTCATGCGGAAGAAGATATTTCCGGCATAGATGGTGAAGATCACACATCCGACGCAGGCGAGTGCGAAGATCATCATTGCCTGTTTTCTGCTGTCGCCGCCCTCCGGAAGAACGAGAAGGACAGTTGGCGAGGTGAGAATGGCGGAATAAGCGGTAATCAATAATAATGCCACAAAATTACAGACAAAGTACAGTGTATAATTTTTCCGGTTCTTTTTTCTTAAAGCAGAAAAAGTATCAGTTAAGGTTTTCATCGTCAGTTTCCTCCTCTTCTAAAGTATTCATCTGTTTTAATTCTTCTAAAAGCGCATCGTGAAAATCATGCTGGGAACCATTCCGTTCCATATTTTTGTAGACAATTCCGTCTTTGAGCAGGATAACGCGGTCGCAGAAGGAAGCAGAAAAACTATCGTGAGTCACCATGAAGATCGTCGCTTTCAGAGAAGCTTTTGCTTCCAGAAAAGAATCGATGACGGCGCGGCTGGATTTGGAGTCAAGATTTCCGGTCGGCTCATCTGCGAGGATCAGAAGAGGAGAGTTGATCAGCGCTCTTGCAACTGCGGTCCGCTGCCGTTCTCCGCCGGAGATTTCTGCCGGATATTTGCCGGCAATATGCTCGATGCCAAACAGGCTGCAGAGCCGGTCTGCCATTGCCTCTTCTTTTCTGCCCACATTTCCGCGGATGATCGCAGGGAGCAGGATGTTTTGCCGTACGGTTAGCCCGTCAAGCAGCATAAAATCCTGAAAGACAAACCCAAGTTTTTCATTTCGGATATGGGCAAGTTCATCTTCGGGCAAGCCTTTTAATTCTTTTTGTCCGAGTGTGATCTTTCCCTCCTCAAACGGAATGTAGCAGGAGATGCAGTTTAAAAGGGTACTTTTCCCGGAGCCGGATGGTCCCATGACAGCGACAAACTCTCCCTGCGCAACGCTGAGACTGACTCCTTTTAACACCTCGTAGCTGGCCGATCCGACCTGATAAGACTTATGAAGATTTTTTACATAGAGCATAAAAATACCACCTTTCTAAATTGTATAAATAAAATTTGTATCGACAGAATCCGGAAGGGGGCGAATCTGCTGCTCCCGGATCATTCTTCTGTACTGTTGTAAAAAAGTATAGCATGGGAAAGGAGAAACAGATTTGCGGATGGAAAGAATGGCAGCTCTGATGTAATGTTTGGAGGAGGATTGGGAGAAATGTAAAAACTGGCAGCCGGAATGGAAAGTTTTGCAACCAGATCGTCTGGGAATGTCTGCTAAACGGATGCAGCCGAAAAAATGGCTGCCGCACGATGAGAGTCTGGGTGACATCGTGTGACAGCCATTAAGAGAGGCATGAAGATTATTTTTGTAAAATATGGATTGCAAATCCACCATATTCTCCATTTAGATAAATATTTTTCAGCCTGCCATCTTCTGTGTAGGCGGCTGTGTCCATGTTAAATGAGAAGCCTTTTTCTTTTAATTCTTCTGTTGCAGCTTCCAGATCATCGGTACACATGGCGATATGGCCGTTGCTTCCGAGGAAAGGAGCTTTCATACATTCAAAGTAGGAACCGCCGAATTCTGATTTCTGACCGTGGTGTGGATCAAGGTTGAACATCATGCTGAGGAGTTCTGCAAGGTTTAAAGCCTCCTCTGCATTTGGGGTATTGATACCGATATGTACAAGTTCAAAATGATTTTTCATAAGGAACACCTCCTATACTGGGAAGATCAGCAGCGATCCGGCTGTAAGGGCAAGCAGACGGATGAAATACTGCGGAATTGTAAATTTCCAAAATTCTTTGATATTATAATCACCAACACCCATGACCATTGCCGGCATACCATCGATCGGAAGGAAGTGTCCGCACCATCCGGAAATTACGATAGCGCAGGCGGCGGCTGTTGGATCTAATCCAAGATTTACACATGTAGCGATGGCAAGCGGAGCAAATACATAAACCGTACCGATCGTAGATCCGGTCATAGTGGCAAGGATGCTTGTAAGGATACAGAATGCAAAGATCATGATAAACGGATTGATATTTCCGCCAAGCATTTCTGCTACTTTGGATCCTACAAGGTCTGTAAGCCCCGTGCTTCCAAGAGCATCTGCGACACCGATCACACCGGCCGACATCAGGATGATCGGAGCACTGATGGCATCGCGGATTTCTTTGAAATCCATAACGCCTGCAACGAGGATGGCGCCTACGGAAAGACCGGCGATCGCATAACCTGCATCACCGATTTTGCTCTGGAGCAGCATACCGATTACGGCTACGATAAATGCGACGTAAGTTACATTTTCTTTCCATTTTGGAAGTGTGCTGTTTAGAACACCCTGGGATTTTGCTTCCTCAGTTGCTGCTGCGATCGGATGATCCGGGAGATATTTGTACTGGATCACACAGTTGAGTAAGAAACCGAGGGAGAGGAACAAGTTTACGATAGCAAATTTGGCAACCGGGAGATTGGCGGTTACACCTGCACTGTTTAATACTGCGATCACGATACCGTACTGTAAAGCAGTGTTAAAAGGAATCAGTGGATGATTTGCGGCAAATCCAGCTGTCATAATGATCTTTGACGGAGGTAATTTCTTGCTGTATGGCAGAGTGGAAAGTAATCCAATCGTCATTACATAGTAGGCAGTGGATCCTGTACCAAATAAGCTGCAACCGAGCATAACGATGAGGATCATCAGCATATAGGCTTTAAAGCCTCCTTTGTTTGCCATGTTAAACATTGTTTCTTTGAATTTTGTTATAAAGCTTGTTTTTTGAAGCGCTGCGATGATTGCCATAAATTCAGCCAGCATAATGATCGTTGAATTGGAAAATCCTGCAAAGGCAGCTTTGATATCGGCGATGCCGAAGATTACAAGCAATAAACATGCCAGAAGCGGCGGCGCGCCGAACGGCAGTTTGTCCTGCATGATCAGGATGACCATGAGAACTGTGATTGCGATCGCAATAATCATCTGTGTTGTCATTTTGTTTCTCCTCCATTCTTTGAATGATATTGTGTACAAAGCCAGGACACTTTGCACAAAAGAAATATCTTTAACTTGAGATTAGTATACAAGGTGACATATTATTTCACAAGAAAATAAGCAGGCAGATGTGTTATAATTAGAAACACTTAGTGAAAAAGTATAAAAATTAAATAAAAATATGTTGAAAATTGAAACGTTTGATGAAAAGAAGATGAAATGTGTTCCGAAATGCAACAAAATCCTCCGGACAATGCGAAGCGCAAGTGTTCGGAGGACTTTTGGGGTTACCATAATTTCCGTTCAGACTATTTTTTTGTACCTTCTGCCATGCGGACCGCATAGTCGATCGCATTGACAAGGCTTAGTTCATTGCTGGTACCTTTGCCGGCAAGGGCAAAACCAGTACCGTGGTCGACGCTTGTGCGGATGATCGGAAGACCGAGCGTGACATTGACACCCTCCACAGCCTTCCACGCCTGGAGTTCGCGGTCATAGACAAATCCAACTGTTTTCAGTGGGATGTGTCCCTGATCGTGGTACATACAGACAACAATGTCATACCAGCCGCCGAGTGCCTCGGAAAATACACTGTCAGGAGGGATCGGACCGACAGCGTGGATTCCCATCTTTTTAGCTGCTTCGATCGCAGGAGTGATCTCCTCGATTTCTTCTGTGCCGAAAAGTCCATGTTCACCACAGTGTGGATTCAGGCCGGCTACCGCTATCGTCGGATGTTCGATTCCCATATCTTTGCATGCTTTCTCGGCGATCTGAATGACGTCCAGCACGCGGTCTTTTTTTACGCGGTCACATGCTTCGCGCAGCGAGACGTGAGTGGAGACATGGACAACGCGGAGATCATGATGAGCGAGCATCATAGTATATTTTTTGGTACCGGTATAAGCGGCATAGATTTCGGTGTGACCGTCAAAATGTGTGTAACCATCCGATCTTTCTCCGTGATAAAATTCCAGCGCTTTGTTCATGGCTTCTTTATTTAATGCATTTGTGCATGTGGCATGGACTTCGCCGTTCATGGCAAGCTCAATCACTTTGCGTACGCACTGGAAGGCGGCATTTCCGCCATCAATGCTTACCTGACCGATCGGAAATGTTTTTACATCCGGGATCAGCTCCAGATGAAGGACATCGATCGTACCCGGCAGAAACAGCGCATCGGCAACAGTTTCGCACCGGTGGATCGTGATATCAGGACGATTTACAAAGCGTATTGCCTGCTCCATGATTTTTGCGTCCCCTACTACAAGCGGGCGGCAGCGGTCATAAATATCCATATGTGCAAGTGCTTTTACGGTAATTTCCGGCCCGTTTCCGGCAGGATCTCCCATTGTAACAGCAATGATTGGTTTTTCATTCATAATGGAGTTCTCCCTTCTTTTTTGATTAATGCATTCCTTTTGCTTCGTTTTCTTTCAGCACTTTCTTGATTGCCTCGATACCTTCCTCAGGAACCTGGTTAAATGGAGCGCGGCAAGGACCTACATTGTATCCCAGGAGACGGGTCGCCGTTTTTACGATCGTGTTTGGATTGCCATATTTGAAACATGCCCGGAAACTCTGGATGCTTTCGTTGGCAGCTTTCGCTTCCTCGATCTTTCCTTCCATAAATAAATTGTAGATGGAAGCCATTGTGTGTGGGTAAACATTTGCGCAGCCGGCGATTCCTCCCGTACCTCCGGCAAGAAGCGCCCAGATGATGAGCTGGTCATTTCCGGATAACGTATAGAAATTTCCGTTTTCTTTTTTCTTTCCGGCATCGATGTATCCGAGGATATTTGTAAAGTTTCCGCTGGAATCTTTTGCTCCGACGATATTTTCGATCTGAGCCAGGCGGGCTACTGTTGCAGGAGCAAGCGCGTTTCCGGTACGTGCAGGGATATTGTAGAGAACGATCGGCATATCAACAGCTTCTGCGACAGTTTTGTAATGTGTGTAGAGTTCTTCCTGGCTTGCAGCGGCAAAGCTCGGAGTGATGATGGAGAGCACATCGGCGCCGGCAGCCTGTGCCATTTTGCTCTGTTCGATCGTCTCTTTTGTGGAGATACATCCGGTACCTGCATATACCGGTACACGTCCGTTACATTGTTCGATCACAGTTTCGAGGATCAGCTGTTTCTCTTTTGCAGTCAAGATGTAGCCTTCACCGTTTGTGCCAAATGGAAAGAGCGCATGGACGCCTCCTTCGATCATACGGTCAACCTGATTGCGGAGTTCGGAAACATTAATGCTTTCGTCATCGTTCATAGGGGTAAGAATCGGTGGGATGATACCTTTTAATTCAATATTTTTCATAGTAAGAGTTCCTCCTTTGATTTTAGATAGTTTCTATTGTTATAAGATCTGTCTGTAAAGTTCGCGGGCATCTTCTGGTGTTACTGTGCGAGGATTATTGACAAGAAGTCTCTGTACCTGCATTCCGGATTCTACGAGCGCCTCGAGATCGCTTTCTGGTATTCCGAATTCTTTTAAGCTTGTCGGGATATCCAGATGTCTGACGATTTCCTCCAGACGGCTGATGACCCAGGAAGACTTTTCAGAAATGTCTTTGCAAGTCTTTCCTTCTTCATGGCAGCAGCGGTCATAGACAGCTGCGAGCCGTTCCTGGCATGCAGGTTCATTGAAGCGCATAACAGGAGCCAGAAGGATTGCGTTGGAAACTCCGTGAGCGATATGGTATTTTCCGCCGAGTGGATAGCTGAGGGCATGTACGGCAGTTGTCCCGCTTGCGGTAATTGCAAGTCCTCCGTAATATGCTGCGATCTGCATGCGGTTTTTTTCCTGCATGGCATCCGGGTCATCGCATGCTTTTTCAATATTATTTAAGATCAGATCAAGACCTTCCAGCGCATAGAGATCACTGAACGGATTTGCCTTGTTGCTTGTAAAACATTCGATACAGTGTGCAAGTGCATCGACTCCAGTCGCAGCGGCGATACTGCGCGGAAGATTTTTGATCATGCGTGCATCGAGAATGACATAGTCTGCGATCATGTTTTCGTTGACGATACCGACTTTCAGTTCCTTTTCAGGTACTGCCACAATCGCGTTTGGAGTAACCTCTGCCCCAGTTCCGGCAGTTGTCGGGATCAGGATAACTGGTACGCATTTTTTTGCCCGTCCCGGGTCATCCAGCAGTTCTTTTACACCGTATTCATCGGTTACAAGGACGCTTGCAAGTTTGGCTGTGTCCATGACACTTCCTCCGCCGCATGCGACGATCATATCAGCACCGCTTTCCTTAAACTGGTCAACGAGAGTCTGAACTGCCAGATAGCTTGGCTCTGCCGGAAGATCATCCAGGACATAGTAGTCAGCGCCGGATGCTTTTACCGCTTCTTCCGGAAGGGAAAAAAGACCGGCAGATTTGATTCCTTTATCGGTGAAGATGGCAACGTGCCCAGAGCCGCAGGATTTTAGAATTTCTGTGACATGGTCCATTGCGTTTTCGCCGCCGTAGACAGCGTGCGGCATTTTCAGGTTATAGGTTGTCAGCATGATGAAAACACTCCTTTTATCATAAATTATAATTTGCAGAAATATCATCTGGCGCCGGTAGGATGACCGGCACCGCATATAAATTTTTTGCTGTGCTTTCCCAGGGAAAGCATAACAGTTAATGGCTTTGCGCCGCAGTAGGATTGTAGAGACCTACCCGTTCACGTTTTGCTCCGAGAACATCTTCTTCGCGGAAGCACATATATTTGATCCCTAAGCGGGTGCGTGCGGCATAGGCAAGGTGAAGCATGCCGTCGCGTGTCTGCATAAGATAAGGATATTCATATTGTTTATTATTTGTTTTATTTTCTTCTCCGATAAATCCTTCGCCCCGTTCCATCCAGCGTACGATCGGGAACGTAAGTCCACCATCTTCAGAGAGCGCGACAGCTACCGGACAGCGGAGTCCCGGCCATGCAGCTTTGCCGGGTTCTGGATCCGGAGTGCAGGTTGGATTATAGGCGATCGCGATACGTCCGCTCTGGAGTCTGACAGCGCTGATGCTGGAGTTATTATTTGGAAGCGGTGTCGGCTGTGGAATGCTCCATGTATCTCCGTAGTCAAAAGATTCACTTCGGTGGATGCGGTAGGCTTCGCGGTTTCGCATAAAGGCAACAAGATGTCCGGGTTCCAGTTCTACGACATTTGCATGCACATGTCCGTTGCTTTCCGGCATCATCACCATGCGCCATGTTTTCCCCTGATCATCGGAGATACGAAATGCACTTGGATCGCCAGAAAGGCCATCAGCAGAGTCTGTGCAGATCCAGTTGGAGAAGATCCAGCGTCCGTTGGAGAGAATCTGGATTGGCTGTCTGCAGAAAGTACCTTCTTCCGGGAAAATTGTCTCATATTCGCTCCAGGTCCGGCCTCCGTCTGTACTTTTCTGACAGCGTACCACAGAAGTAAACTGCATGTTATCTTTTCCTTCCTGGCGGTCCAGCTGTGCGGTGTACATTGCCCAGACTGCATTGTCAGGTCCGCAGAACAGAGAAGGGTTCTGCTCGCTTCTCTCCGGGTCGCCGGAAATGTCGACCGGAGGAAGCCATTTGTCAGTTCCGCCTGGGAGGAGTGAGCAGATAATATGGATGTCTGCACTTCCTTCGTAGGTTCCTGCAAACCAGCAGCAGAGGAGATCTCCGTTTGGGAGCTCTGCCATTGCAGGCGCATGTGCGGTCGGATATCCTCCGGTTGGCAAAAGGGCTTCAAATGTGCTCATTTCTTCGTTTTCATAGATTTGTCCATCCCAGGTCAGACCTGGCAGTTTCGGGTATTTCATTTTGTTCCTCCTATTTTGTCAGCCAGAGAGATCAGGAGATCTTCCTGACCAAAGCCGCCTGATTTTGTAATGATATGGCGTGTACACCCATGATAAGTAAAACGGGCAAGTACAACACCTTTTGCAAGTTCACAGATTGGTTCCAGTTCGTGGATGCCGATACAGTTCATACATTGCAGAAGTGTATCTCCGCCGGTCAGCAGAAGTGTGCCAAGTGACGGGCTTGTAAATAGTTCTCCAACAAGCAGACCGAGATTTCCGGAAATGCGTACACGGACAGTTTCCAGATCCAGGTGATGCTTTCTGGCATAAGCGGAAGTTTTCTGGTTTCCTCCGGCATCGTTTGTCTCGATGATACAGTGTGGGTTTTTCAGCAGCATTTCTTCGATTTGCATCAGTTCCTTTTTCCCATCCGGACTTTGCCAGTAGTTTTTTGTAAGTTTTTGTTCCGGAGTGAGACGGAGTCTCGAGAAACCATTTTGCTCTGCCTTGTCAAGCTGTGCGAGCGTGATCGGATTGACACTTCCGCATACGACAAGAAGCCGCCGGTCCATTTCGGGAAAAGAGCACTCTGTATCTGGAGTGATATTCAAAAGTTCCGGGAGTGATGCCCCAAATCCGGCACAGCCTGCCATAATGGGAAGAGCGCTGTGCTTCAGGAGCTGTTTTCCGGTATTTGCCAGATCATCCGCATGCTCTGCATCAAAGACAAGAATGCCATCCAGACCGGCGAAGTTGTCGGTATCTGTCAGCGAAGAAAAATTCCATACGGGATGCGCTGTCTGTTCGGCGATCAGTTCGGAGATGACAGCATGTCTGACCGGCTCGAAAGGATCGACGCCAAACGGACTGTCTGTGACGGGAACACCGTCAATATAATGGATTCCGTCTCTTGTGATGCGTCCAATCTGCGGGAATGCAGGAAGAAACGGAAGCTGCTGAAGGCCGGTTGCATCGAGCAGTGCAGCAAGTTCTGCACCGATGTTTCCGCGCAGGGCAGAATCTGTCTTTTTATATATGTGAGGGATGCCTGCGCATGCAGAGCGCTTTGCCAGCTGATAGATGATGTCATAGGCTTTGTCGGGGGAAAGATGTCTTGTCTCTGTGTCAACCACAAGTACCTTTGTATCCTGAGCGGCAAGATCTATATCAGTGTCGACAACAACTTTTGTGCGGATACCGCGGGCAGCGAACTGTACGCCGGTGTCCAGTGCACCTGTGAAATCATCTGCAATGATTAAAAGAAGGCTCATATTCCTCCTCCTTTCTGTCGGAAACTGCCAGCATTCAGATCTGGCAGCCGGATTTCCTTTGTTACTGTTATTATGTAGGATTTTGATGTACTCTGCACGGGAAAAAGAATGGAAAACTGTTTTAATTTAGAACGATTTTTAAAATAGAATAAAAATAATGATGAAAATGTTTTAATATGAAACATGTGATACGTGCAATTTGTATATTCTTATGATATGATAGTAACAAAAAGAAACGGAGGAAATGATGATGGTCCATACACATACGAGAATTCTTGGGATTGCCCCTTATGAGGGAATGCGCACGGTGATGGAACGAACAGCGGAAGCATACCCAAATGTACAGCTGGATGTCTATACGGGGGATCTTGAGGAGGGAGTTGCTATCGTCCAGCATGTGCCGGTGAATTTTTACGATTGTATCATTTCCCGCGGAGGAACCGCAACTTTGATCCGGCAGATGACAGAATTACCCGTAGTTGAGATCCCGCTGTCGGTGTATGATGTGTTAAGCGCGATGAAGCTGGCGGAAAATTATTCCAGTCTGTATGCAATCGTAGGATTTTCCAGCATTACGGGACCGGCGCATACACTCTGCGATCTGCTGGGGTATCATTTGAATATCCGCACAGTGCAGCACGCAGATGAGGTGCCGGAAGTATTGAAAGGACTCAGGAAGGATGGATACCGTATGGTCGTCTGTGACATGGTGACGCACAGAGTGGCGCGCCAGATGGGCATGGATGCCTTTTTGATCACATCCGGGGTAGAAAGTATGCATGCGGCGTTGGATCAGGCGATCAATATCAGCCAGTGGTTTGGAAGAATCCGGCAGGAAAATACGTTTCTGCGCAGCATTACCCAGGATCAGAAAGGGCGTGTTGTTGTGCTGAGAATGGACGGACAAGTCTTTTACAGCAGTCCGGCAGAACCGTCTTCCGGTCTTCTGGAAGCGCTGAGGATGCATTTAAAGGAAGTACCACCGGGCAGCTCTCTGAAATTTTATTACACGGAGCGGGATCAGCTTTACCGGATTACGGCGCAGATGCTTTTACTGGATGAGAAACGATGCTGTCTGTTTTACTGTGTCCCTTCACGAATTTCGATGTATTGCAGCTGGGGAAAAGGAATCCGGGCAATGAACAAAGGAGAATGCGAGTACCTTTTTACTACGAGTTTTTATAATACAAGCGGTGCGATGGGAAATATGGCCCAGGAGATACGGAAACTGGCAGAAGTAAGACAGCCGGTAATGATCAAGGGAGAGTCAGGAACCGGGAAGGAGCAGATTGCCTGGTTTCTTTATCTGCACAGTCCGAGAGTAAATAAGCCATTTATCCTTGTTGACTGTGAACTTGTGAATGAAAAAGGGTGGGATTTTCTTTTGTGGCATAATAATTCTCCATTGAATGCTACCGGCAACACGATTTATTTTCAAAATTTTGAGGCGATGTCTGAGGAACTGGCGATGGAACTTCTGGCGGTGATCCATGAAACCGGACTTGCACGGCGGGTACGCCTTATTTTTTCCTACATATGTCAGGATGGAGAGCCGATGCCTGAGCGGATGAGAAAATTCCAGTCCAGGCTTGGGTGTTTAATGCTGGATCTGCCATCACTTCGGAGCAGAGTGGACGAGATTTCTTCGCTTGCCAGTGTTTATTTGAACAGTCTGACGATCGAACTTGGAAAACAGATTTCAGGGTTTGAACCGCGTGCGATCGAAATGCTGCAGCAGTATGACTGGCCAAATAATTACACGCAGTTTAAATATATTCTCAGAACGCTTGCAACAACCGCAACATCCAGCTATATCAGAGGAAGCGCTGTGGCGGAACTGTTGGCAAAGGAGCGTCCGGTGCGGAAAAATCTGATGGCGGCCGCGCCTGCAGCCAGTACGGAAATGACACTGGAGGAGATGATTCAGGATATTGTTGAGCAGGCTGTAGATGCACACGGGGGAAACCGCGCAGCCGCTGCAAGACAGCTTGGGATCAGCAGGACTACGCTGTGGCGTTATCTGAATAAGAGAGAGGACAAAGAGGAGGGAGAGAAAACGAAGTAAGATGTAAAAACTGGCAGCCGGAATGGAAAGTTTTGCAAGCGGATAAAGAAATGCGGGGAGCGCATATGGAGTGAGATATGCTATAATGATCAGAAGAGAAAAACAATCTGGATGACAGCAGGGAGGTAGAGACAGTGTTAAGAATCGGAATCTGTGATGATGAAAGTTGTGCGAGGGATGCGCTGCGGTTTGCGCTTGAGAAATTGTTGAAGGAAGGGCAGGAGGAGATCGTCTATGAGTTTTCCGGAGGAGAGACGGCGGTCAGCTGGCTGAAGAAGCATCCGGGCGAGATTGACCTTCTGTTTCTGGATGTGGAAATGAAGGGGATCAGCGGAATCCAGGCAGCAGAACAGATCCGCAGGTTTGATACGAGACTGCAGATTGTGTTCGTGACCGGATATCGGGATTTTGTGTTTGAAGGGTACCGGGTGCAGGCGGTTGATTATCTTGTAAAGCCGGTGGAGGCGGCCCGTCTCTCAGACGTCCTTGTCCGGGTGCGCAGGCAGCTGGAGCAGGCGGGAGAGAAGCAGTTTGTTTTTCAGAATGCAGATGGCGTGTACAGACTCTATCTGGATGAAATCCGGTATTTTTACAGCGAGAAGCGAAAAGTGTCGGTGGTGACAAAGGAGCGGACATTGTCCTTTTATGCGAAGCTTGATGAAGTGGAGGAACGGGTTGGACGGTCTTTTGTGCGGATCCACCAGCGCTATCTCGTCAATGCAGATGCAGTGACATATATCGGGGCATCTTCCGTGCGGATCGGGGAGGAGGAGCTCCCGGTCAGCCGCGCGATGAAGCAGGATGCGGTAGCGGCATTTGCAAAAGCTATGATTGGCGGTGATCTTTCATGGTAGAAAAGGGGATGCTTTTTCTTTCGGAACATTTCAGAGTATTTGAGATGATCTGTTCTGTCTTTATGGCTTTTGTAGTGAGTTTTATGATCGATCGTTTCTTTGTAGTGCGAAGACAATGGTACTGGAAAGCGCTGCTCTTTTGTGGCAGCTGGCTGTTAAGCTCCATACCGCTTTTTATCGGGGATCTTGCCAATCTGCCGCCGACGATACTTGTATTTGTGGCGGGGATTCTCGTGGCCTGTGAAGGAAATCTGCTGAAAAAGTTGTCGATTTCTTTTATGATCATCAGTCTTGCATCCTCGTTCAGTGTGCTGACAGATAATTATCTGATGGTAACGATGATAACTGACGACGAGCTCTGGCCTGACAGGGGAAGAGTTTTCTATCTGTTTGTAAAGCTGTTTTTTTATCTGCTGATTTATTTTAGCGTAAAGAAATTTGTTCCAAAGAAATCCTATGAATTATCAAATGGACTCTGGAGTCTTTTGGGACTGCTTACTATGACTCCTTTTTGTACGGTTTTATCCGTTGTGCTGTTTCAGCAATATAGCAATGACATTCTTCGGGCAAATGCAGCGTTTAATAAAACGGTGCTCTGTCTTTGTCTTCTCTCTTTTGTCGGGTTAATCTGGGCGGTCGTTGTGCTGTCTCACCAGTATGAACTGGAGCAGCGAAGCCGGCTTCTGGAGATGAATCAGCTTTATTATGAATCTCTGGAGCGGCAGCAGCTGGAAGTCAGAAAGCTGCGGCACGATATGGCAAATCATCTTCAGACGCTGGCAGGGCTTTCCGGGGAAGAGCACAGGACATATCTTGACCGCCTTCTGGAGCAGCCGGGAATTAGGCGGAACGTGCAGTATTGCGCGAATCCGGTGATCAATGCCGTGCTGAGCACAAAGAGCGGGAAAATGGCGCAGGAGCAGATTGACTTTGAATATCGTCTGCAAGTGCCGGCCAGAATGGACATGGATTCGGTGGATCTTTCTGTATTATTTGCAAACAGCATTGACAATGCGATCGAGGCATGTGAGAAACTGCCGGTGCAGAGAAGAAAGATCGCGCTGCAGGCAAAGAATGAGAAAGGACTGTTCGTGCTGAAAATAGAAAATACGACAGACCAGGAAGAAAAGATGCCGGAAAAGAATGCGCCAGGTTTTCTTCCGCGGACAACGAAGAAGGATCAGAAACTGCATGGATATGGTCTGAAGAGTATTCAGGAAATTGTACAGAGATATGAGGGAAGCATGGAGATCACAAAAGAAGACGGGCGGTTTGTATTGTTTTTATATATTCCAGTGATTGCATGATACTCCTGATGTGATCTGAAAGAATGTGTGCGTAAAAGAATGACCGGTCGACTTATCCCCTTTTCTGTGATATGATACACATTGTATTATCAATCATAGAAAGGGGTATTTTCATGGAAAATACGTCTGGGGACAGAGAAAAAAACAGGACGAAAAAGTCGTCAAAACATATATGTGCCGGTCTGCTGGCCCATGTAGATGCAGGCAAGACAACGTTGTCGGAAAGCATGCTCTATCTGAGCGGAAGGATCCGGCAGCAGGGAAGAGTGGACCATGGGAATGCCTATCTGGACACTTATGAACTGGAACGTGCACGGGGGATCACGATCTTTTCCAAGCAGGCAGAACTTACATTCGGCGGACTTCAGATCACACTGCTGGACACGCCGGGACATGTGGATTTCTCGGCGGAAATGGAGCGGACACTCCGGGTGCTCGATTATGCGATCCTTGTGATCAATGGGGCGGACGGTGTGCAGGGACATACGGAGACGCTGTGGAAGCTTTTGAAACAGTACCGGATCCCGGTCTTTTTGTTCATCAATAAAATGGATCAGAATGGTACAGATGCAGAGAAGCTGATGAAGGAACTGCGCGTGAAGCTTTCCGGAAACTGTATCCGGTTTGGGGAGGAAGATTCAGAGGAATTTCTGGAAAATGTGGCGATGACAGAGGAGAAGGTGCTGGAAACTTATCTGGAAAGTGGTGCGATCGATTGCAGTGAGATTTCCAGACTGATCCGGGAGCGGAAAGTATTTCCATGTTATTTCGGGTCTGCGCTAAAAAATATTGGGGTGGAGGAATTGCTTGCCGGACTGGAATACTATACCGAAGAGCGGTCCTGCCCGGATATATTTGGCGCAAAAGTTTATAAAATAGCGCGGGATTCCCAGGGAAGCCGTCTGACCTATCTGAAAGTGACCGGGGGCGTATTAAAAGTCCGGGATCTGATCCGATATCAGGATGTGGAAGAGAAAGTCAGCCAGATCCGGATTTATTCCGGTGAGAAATACGATGCGGTCCAGGAAGTAAGTGCGGGCCGCGTGTGTGCGGTGACCGGACTTACGAAAACATATCCGGGAGAGGGACTTGGGGCAGAGCCGCCGTCGGAGGGACCGGTGCTGACTCCGGTTTTAAATTATCAGCTGATCCTTCCGGAAGGATGTGATACGCACGGAATGCTGCTGAAGCTTCGTCAGCTTGAGGAAGAAGACCCGGAACTGCATATCGTGTGGAACGAGGAACTTGGGGAGATCCACGCGCAGCTGATGGGGGAAGTACAGACGGAGATCCTGCAGAGTATGATCCGGGAGCGGTTTCAGACGGAGGTTACCTTCGGGGCAGGCAATATCGTATATAAGGAGACGATCAAACGCCCGGTGGAAGGTGTCGGACATTTTGAACCGCTGCGGCACTATGCGGAAGTACATCTGCTTCTGGAGCCGGGAGAGCCTGGAAGCGGACTGGTATTTGCGGCAGACTGCAGTGAGGATGTGCTTGACCGGAACTGGCAGCGGCTGATTCTGACGCATCTGGCGGAGAAAGAGCACAGAGGCGTGCTGACCGGATCTGCGATCACGGATATGAAGATCACGCTCGTTGCAGGGCGGGCGCATCTGAAGCATACAGAAGGAGGAGATTTCCGGCAGGCGACTTACCGTGCCATCCGTCAGGGGTTAAAATCGACGGAGAGTGTGCTTTTGGAACCATATTATGAATTCCGGATGGAGATTCCGTCAGAATTTGTCGGAAGGGCGCTGACCGATATCCAGAGAATGTCAGGAGAGTTTCAGCCGCCGGATACAGAGGGCGATTTTTCTGTGATCACCGGGAGCGCTCCGGTGTCTGAGATGCGGGATTATCAGCTGGAAGTGACAAGCTACACGAAAGGAAGAGGAAGGCTGTTCTGTACTTTGAAAGGATATGAACCTTGTCACAATGCGGAGGAAGTGACAGAGCAGATCGGTTATGATTCCGAGCGGGATCTGGACAATCCGACCGGATCGGTTTTCTGTGCACATGGCGCCGGATTTAATGTCAGCTGGGAGCAGGTACCGGAATATATGCATTTGGAGTATGCATGGAAACCTGAGTCAGAGGAAGAACAATCGTCAGATGCGGAGAAAAAAGAGCAGAGAGATCAGCAGGGAGTAAGACCCGGAAATCGCTTTGCAGGAAGCGCCGAAGAGGAGAAAGAACTGGAGGAGATTTTTCTTCGTACCTATGGAAAAATTGAGCGGAGACGCCCGGTTGCCGAGCGGAGAGTAGAGAGTCCGGAGGAGCGGAAAAAACGAATCCAGAAAGAGCAGCTGGAAGAATATCTGCTTGTGGACGGTTACAATGTGATTTTTGCATGGGAGGATCTGAAAGAACTCGCTAAAGTCAATATCGAAGGGGCGAGGAATAAACTGATGGATGTACTGTGCAACTATCAGGGATTTAAGAAATGCAATCTGATTCTTGTGTTTGATGCGTACAAGGTACAAGGGCAGGAATTAGGAGTTCAGAAATACCATAACATTTATGTGGTGTATACGAAAGAAGCGGAGACCGCAGATCAGTATATTGAAAAAGTTGTCCATGAAATCGGAAGAAAATACCATGTGACCGTTGCCACCTCGGATAATGTTGAGCAGGTTGTAACACTGGGACAAGGCGGGAAACTGCTGTCAGCCCGGGAGCTTCGGACAGAGGTGGAAGAAGTGCAGCGCCAGATAAGGGAGGAATACCTGAATCGTCCGCAGAAAGGGAAAAACTATCTATTTGATTACCTCGATGAAGAGATTTCCGGTCAGATGGAAGAAGTCCGGCTCGGGAAAAAAGAGGTAAAGGATGTCTGGGGAGAGTGAAGATGGAGATAGAATTACGACATTTGAGCGAAAAAGATAAGAAAGAGATCTGCGGCTGGAAATATGATGGAAAATATGCGATGTATAATCTTCCTGATTATGAAGAGATGAGAAAAGAGAAGCGTGGGTTTCTCAATCCTGGGAAGGAAGAGGAATATTGCGGGGCATGGGAAGATGGAAAATTGGTCGGATTTGTCCATCGATGTCCCGGAACTCAGAAGATCACAATAGGACTTGGTGTGCGCCCGGAGTTTTGCGGAAAGCATTATGGGACAAGGATATTAAAGTTGGTTTGTGAAGATATTGAAAAGCGGTATCCGGGCAGGATGCTTTGCCTGCATGTCAGAAGTTGGAATCAAAGAGCGATTAAATGTTATCAAAATGCAGGATTTCATATAGAAGGGACGGAATTTGAGATGACCACACCTGCAGGGAGAGGGAGATTTTACCGGATGGTCAGAAGATACTGAAGTCTTTTTTATGGGTGTCAGGGTATTGGTGGTTAGTAATAATATTTTTTACGAGTTACAAGATTATGAAAATAAGATGATATGGGAATATAAAAACGCGAAAGTGATAATCCAATGAAAATTAAATGGATATAATTGGTTATCACTTTCGTATTTTTCTTTTGAAAAAGATTTGGATGTAATTGTCTGTAAATCAGAGATACAGAGGCATCCATGTGGTCTTACGGAACTAAAAACAGTATGTTTTACAACATTTCTTCCAATGTCTGATAAAGCGATAGGGAGTTCATTTCGTCGATGGTAAATTCTTTTGCAAAAGCGATGATTCCATCTTGAATCTCCTGGCGGCTGTAATTGTGATCCGATAAGAAATTATCGGTATATTCGTTAATATGGGAATAGAATGTCAGCCCCATCAGCAGGTAGTCTTTGCTTTCGGATTCTATATTTGCGTATAACAGATTCTCGGCTTCGTTGATCTTTCCGCCGTCTGCGAGGGCGAGGATCCGTGCGAAAATATCATCGCATGGGGTGTAAAGCCCTTCAGAAGAAAGTTCGTAAATCGTGTCAGACTTTCCGGTGATCAGCTTGATCAGGAAGCTGACGATACTTTTGATCATTCGCATAATATAATCTTGTTCAAATTCCATAGAGATCCCTCCATCAGTACATTGAAATATATTGAATCCTGTCTATCAGCTGATTCAGTTTCTTACCATGTGTTTTTGATTCTGAAAATCTCGTGTACTGTATCTGTTTTCAGTTTCTATAGGGCATGCTGTCGCCAATGAAGAGCGGCTGTCGGTCTTTCGTCAGCTGTATGGTACAATTCCGGTCAGTGAGAAAGATCGGTATCATCCTCGAACCGGCTGGCAAGCTTTTTCTGGCGGTGCTTTGTGAAAGTTCCGATTAGGAACAGAACTCCGAACATCAGAGAGAAAATGCCGATGGCAAACAGCGCGCAGGTGGACAGTACATGTTCAGAACCATTGAATGCAAGCCCAGCGCCGAGTAAAAAGGTAAAGATCAGCGTTCCAATCAGGCTGGCGCTAAGATAAGTCTTCATACATGGTGTAGAGTCATAACCCCAGAGCCCTTTCTTGACACAGCCGATCACGATGATCAGACATCCCACCAGAAATGAGATGTGTTCTCCGGCAGTCTGCTTTGGACTTGCTCCGAGAAAAAGTGATTGTACCAGAAGCGAAAGGAGCAGTACAGTCCACATGATCCAGAACCCGGCGCGTTCTACTTTCATCAGTTCCAGTTCCTGACGTTCGTCAACAATTTTCTTCATAACTATTCAACCTCCCAAAATAAATCGTCCAATGTTTTGTCCAGAGCTTTGCAGATCCGGATGCATAATTTCAGCGAAGGATTGAAATCCCCTGCTTCGATCATTCCGATCGTCTGTCTTGTGACATCGGTTAATTCTGCAAGCTGTACCTGCGAAAGCCCTTTTTCCATGCGGGCGATCTTTAGTTTCATATTTTTCATATACAGTTAAGAATCTCCCTTCCAGCCGACGGATGCAGCATCTTCTGACGGCTTGATTTCTGTCTTCTTGCCTTCAGTATATGGGATACGCAAATGAATGTCAAGTATATATTACATAAAATAATATATATATGACGATCATCTGATATATATTGCATATGTGATGTATAGTTTGCATTTCTATCTTGCGTCTGTGAGCGATAGTTTGTATTTGTGAAAAGGTTCTTTTGGAAAGGGTTCTTTTGGATGGAACTTTCGGATCTGGAGCTGAAATTGCCATATATGACCAGATATGAAAGGAAACGGGAAGAATCGGCAGAGAATAAAAAAGACAGAAACATCGCGGAGCAGATATGGGAAATCTGGCTCGTTGATATTTCTGTCTGATGCAGCAAGGTGTAACAGATATATAAAGTTGTCTGCCGGACTTGCCGCTTAATTCCGTCTGTCAAATCCGTGGATCCAGTCTGCCTTGAAATAGTAGATGATAAATAAAATCGAGCTTAACGTCCAGGTGATCGGATATGCCCAGAAGATGACTTTGATGTCCGGAATAATACGTACTGCGATGGTGATATACGATACACGGATAATGCACCAGCAGATCAGCATGACAAACATCGGTATCGTAGATTTTCCGGCGCCGCGGAGGATTCCGGCGATGCAGTGTGAAAATGCAAGCAGGAAGTAGAACAGTGTGATGGTTCTTGCCTGTGCGGTTCCGAAAGCGACTACCTGAGGATCGTTGTTAAACGCGGCGACAAGGTGTGGGGCGGCAAAGAAGATGACGATCCCCACGATCTCTGCCATCGTGATCGAGCAGAGCACGCCGAATTTGGCTCCTTTTTTGGCACGTTCATACTGCCTTGCACCGAGGTTCTGGCTGATGAACGTTGTCAGAGACAGCGCAAAGCATGTGATCGGCAGGAAGCCGAATCCCTCGATCTTTGAGTAAGCGCCGCAGCCGGCAACTGCCATTTTCCCGAAGGAGTTGATGTTGGACTGCACGATTACATTTGCAAAAGAAATGATCGAGTTCTGGAAGCCGGAAGGAAGTCCGTTGGAAATGATCTGCTTCAACATTGGGAAGTCGAAGCGGATCTTCTTCAAATGGATCCGGTAATCTTCCTGGCAGCGCATCAGGTGGATCAGGCAGAGGATCGCGCTTAAAAATTGTGAGAGGATCGTTGCAACAGCGGCAGATCCCACACCAAAGCCGAGTACGCCGATAAAGAGCAGATCCAGCACAACATTTGTCATGGAAGAAATGATCAGGTAGATCAGAGGGTGTCTGCTGTCCCCGACGGATTGTAAGATTCCGACGAAAATGTTATAAAGTACAAATGCGATCGATCCGAGAAAATAAATCCGGAAATACAATACAGAGTTTTTCAGAACGTCTGCCGGAGTTCCCATCCAACGAAGGAAAGTAGGGGTCATGATCAGACCGATGGCAGTTAAAAGGATCCCGGCAACGATTCCAAATGCAACCGTTGTGTGGATCGCATCCTGGACTTTCTCTTTTTCGCGGGCGCCAAAGTACCGGGCGATGACGACACCGGCTCCGAGTGAAATTCCGTTGAAAAAGCCGACCATCAGAAAAATCAGACTTCCCGAAGAACTGACGGCGGCGAGGGCATCGCTGCCGAGGAAGTTTCCGACGATCAGGGAGTCGGCAGTGTTGTAAAGTTGCTGGAAGAGGTTCCCGAGAAAGAGCGGGATCGCGAACATGATCATCCGTTTCCAAATGGGTCCCTCCGTCATTAAAGTAGACTTTGTTTTCGTATTCATAATTCAGATCTCTCCATTCCCCAAATATAATATCTTCGATTATTATAACATGGCGGAAGAAAAGTGAAGCAAAAAATTGCAGAAAATATGAAAAAAATTCCAGCTAATTTAAAAATAGACAGAGAGAAATTTGGGGAAATGTGTTAGAATAAGCCAAAAGAAATGCAAAGGGGAGGAACGTGATGCAGAAAAAAGGTGTGATCTTCGACCTGGATGGTACGATCCTTGACTCGATGGATATCTGGAAAGAGATTGATGTGAAATTTCTTGGCAGAAGAGGGCTGGAAGTACCGGACGATTATTTTAGAAACATTGCGCCGCTTGGATTTGACGGGGCGGCGGCTTATACGATCGAGCGGTTTGGATTTCCGGAGACACCGGAGCAGATCATAGAAGAATGGTACCAGATGGCGGTGGATGCCTACGCGAAGGAAGTAGAGCTAAAGCCGTTTGCAAAGGAATACCTGCTGTTTTTGAAGGAGCAGAGGGTAAAACTTGGAATTGCGACATCCTGCGAGACGCAGATGTTTCTGCCGGCTCTGGAACGAAATGGAATCCTTGGTCTGTTTGAGTCGTACACGACTGTGCGGGAAGTACCGCGCGGAAAAGAGTTTCCGGATATTTATGAACGGCAGGCAGAGAAGATGGGACTGCTTCCGGGAGAATGCGCAGTGTTCGAAGATATTCTGAAAGCGGTGCAGGGGGCAAATGCCGGCGGTTTTTACACGGTTGGCGTGTTTGATCTGCATTCGGCGTACGAATGGGGAGAGATCAAGAAGCAGGCAAATAAATTTATTTACAGTTATGAGGAGCTGATCAGATGAAAAAGATTATTTTAGCCTCTGGTTCGCCGAGGCGCAGAGAATTGCTGGAACAGATCGGATATACATTTGAGATTGTGACGAGTGCAAAGGAAGAAGTGTATCAAAGTACAGAACCGCAGGAGATCGTCAAGGAACTGGCGCTCCTGAAGGCGAAAGATGTGGCGGAAAAGATCCGGGAAGAGAAAGCTTTATCAGAGAAGACTTTGCCAAAGAAGAGGATGCCAGAGAAAGATACAGAGCAGAAAATGACAGAGGAAAATGTAGCCTCAGAAATGGAAATCCCTTATGAAGAAGATAGTGGCTGTGTGATCATTGGGGCAGATACCATTGTGGTCCACTGCGGAAAAATCCTCGGAAAGCCGAAGGATGAAGAAGATGCAGTGCGTATGCTCACTGCGCTTCAAGATGGAGCACACGAGGTATACACCGGTGTGGCGGTGATCTGCTGCGACCGGGATGGAAGCGAAGAAGTGATCTCGCATGCCGTTGGAACAAAAGTATATGTAGATCCGATGACAGAGGAAGAAATCCGGGAATATATCGCGACCGGAGAGCCGATGGATAAAGCCGGCGCTTATGGAATCCAGGGAAGATTTGCGGCACATATTTCAAAGATCGAAGGCGATTATTATAATGTAGTCGGACTTCCGGTGTCATATATTTATCAGGTTCTCCGGGAAAAAATCTGATTATTAGGCGCGAAAAAATCCGTTGTTTCTGCGATTTCTGTTAAGTTTCGGAACAAAAATAAAGAAAAAATAAAAAAACATCTGAATATAGAAGAAAATCTTTTACATTCGCTTTGTTTTATATTATAATACTGTTGCAATACGCAGAGATGGCGGATCGTTCGACCTGACATTCTGTGCAGTCAGCAACGAAATTAAAGAAATAGATTTGGAGAGTGCAAAAGATGGAACGTAAAGTAGGTACTATATCAAGAGGAATCCGCTGCCCGATCATCAGAGAAGGCGACAACCTCGCAAATATTGTAGTAGAAAGTGTATTAGATGCAGCAGCAAGTGAAGGCTTTGAATTAAGAGACAGAGATGTCATCTCCCTGACAGAGTCGATCGTTGCAAGATCACAGGGAAACTACGCTTCTGTTGAAGCAATCGCAAGTGATGTCAGAGCAAAATTAGGCGGAGAGACGATCGGTGTTATTTTCCCGATCTTATCCAGAAACCGTTTTGCAATCTGCTTAAAGGGAATTGCGATGGGCGCAAAGAAAGTAGTTCTTATGCTGAGCTATCCAAGCGATGAAGTTGGAAATCAGCTTGTATCTTTAGACAAGCTGGATGAAGCAGGAATCAATCCATACAGCGATGTACTTACTTTGGAGAAATACAGAGAACTGTTCGGAGAGAATAAGCATGAATTTACAGGGGTAGATTATGTAGAATACTACGGACAGCTGATCAGAGAAGCAGGTGCAGAAGTAGAGATTATCTTTGCAAACAATCCGAGAACAATCTTAGATTATACAAAGAATGTAATGACTTGTGATATCCACACAAGAGCAAGAACAAAACGGATCCTCAAAGCGGCAGGTGCAGAGCGCGTGTGCGGAATGGATGACATCCTGACAGCGCCGGTGGACGGAAGCGGATGCAATGAGAGATATGGTCTCTTAGGATCTAACAAGTCTACAGAAGGCATGATCAAGTTATTCCCAAGAGAATGCCGCGACCTTGTAGATGAGATCCAGAAACAGATCTTAGACAAGACTGGAAAACATGTGGAAGTCATGGTATACGGAGACGGTGCATTTAAAGATCCTCAGGGAAAAATCTGGGAATTAGCCGATCCGGTCGTATCACCGGCATTCACAGACGGACTTCGTGGAACTCCGAACGAAGTAAAATTAAAATACCTCGCAGACAACGATTTCAAAGATTTAAGCGGAGAAGCTTTAAAAGAAGCAATTTCCAAGAGAATCAAAGAAAAGAGCGACAACCTGGTAGGAGATATGGCTTCTCAGGGAACAACACCGAGACAGCTTACAGACCTGATCGGTTCTCTCTGTGACCTTACAAGTGGTTCCGGAGACAAAGGAACACCGGTTGTATTAGTGCAGGGATACTTTGACAACTATACAAATTAGTACAGTAGGAAGAAGATTTTACTATTTGGTGGATATTCATTATATGTGTAAAAAATTATAAGGGATGAAAAAGAAGCTGCTGCTTTAACGGTTTAGGAATCGTAAAGCTGCGGCTTTTTGTATATCGGAATCTATTTTAGTTGACATTTGAATAGAAATAATATAGTATTTCTATGTAATTGTTGAGTTGAGGTGATTGTTATGCAGATAAATCCTACTATATTAGAAAAAATAAAAAGTAATAATAACATGATAACTACAGCACAAGTTAGTGAATTGGGCTTTTCACGTTCCATTCTGACAAAGTATGTAAAAGAAGGAGTGCTTGAGCGCAGCAGGCAAGGAGTGTATATTCTTTCTGACTCCGTGGAGGATGATATGTATACATTGATGATGCGTTCGGAAAGAATTATTTTTTCCCATGACACAGCATTGTTTTTAAATGGTTTATCTGAAAGGATACCGTTTACACATTCTGTGACAATTCCGAGTAATACATCACTTCCAAATTCTCTGATCGGTGAATGCCAGTGTTACTATATAAAGCAGGAACTACATCAACTTGGAGTTATTAAGAAGAAAAATACTTTGGGGAATGAAGTCCGATGTTACAATATGGAGCGGACTATCTGTGATTTGCTACGTTCTCGCAGCAGACTTGATGAAGAAACTGTTATCAGTGCAATAAAAAATTATGCTGTATCGTCTCAAAAAAACTTGAATTTACTGGCTGCTTATTCGGCAAAGTTTGGGGTAGGTAAGATGTTAAAAAGATACATGGAGGTTTTGTTATGAGTTCCAAGGCAATGAGTTTAAAAGGAAGAATTAAAAATTATGCGAAGAATAATAACATTGCTGCCCAAGTTGTCCTTCAAAACTATATGTTTGAACGTTTTTTGGAAAGATTATCTATGTCAGAATATAGTGAAAAATTTGTTGTGAAGGGAGGCATGCTGATTGCGGCTATTGTTGGTCTTGATACTAGATCTACAATGGATTTAGATACAACTTTACGAAATTTGCCTTTGACAGAAGAGCAGATTTTCTTATCACTTAGTTCAATTTGTAAGATAGATCTGAATGATGATGTTTCTTTTGTGATTAAATCCATCGTTCCTATCCGTAAGGATGATATATATGGCGGATATTGCGTAAGAATGGATGCGATTTATGATACAATTGTTACCCCGCTTTCTATAGATATTTCTACAGGAGATATTATTACTCCGGAAGCCGTAAAATATGAGTTTGGAGGTATTTTTGATGAGAATGTCAAAATTGTTTTATGGGGATATAACATTGAGACTGTAATGGCAGAAAAAGTGGAAACGATTCTGAGTCGGGGAGTATTTACAACTCGTCCGAGAGATTTTTATGATGTATATATTCTTGCGACTACTCAAAAATATGATAAAAAGGTTTTTAAGGAAGCTTTGAAAGCTACGGCAATCCATAGAGGATCGATGGAAAAGATAAGTGATGTGAATGGAATTATAGTGCAGATTTCTTCAAGTATCGATTTGAAAAATATGTGGGATAAGTATCAAAAAAAATTTGCTTATGCAAAGGAAATTTCTTTTTTGATCTGATAAGTAGTATAGAAAATTTATTTTAATAAAAATACCATCAGCTCCGTGAAAGTGGACTGTTCCACAAGATCTGCGCCAAAGCCTTTCGTGCTGACAAGCTTGTGGATGAAGTAGAGAAACAGCTTCTGCTCCTCGGCATTCAGTGACCGCTTGTGCAGGTTCGGGTTGGATGCATCACGGGAGGAAAAGCAGTTATCCAGGTTGGTCTGCCCGGAAGAAAGCTTTTTTAAAAAGTCCGGGTAGATCGACAGAACGATCCGCTCATGGACTTTCTCGTCAATATAAGTTAAATGGTGGCTTTCATACTGGTTGATGAAGAAAATATCCCCCGGTTCGATGCTGTAAAAACGGTTATCAATGAGAAACTGTTTGCCGCCGGAAATAGAGAAATAAATTTCATAGCTTTCGTGAATATGTACATCCATGGTCTTTTCATCATTATATAAGTGGGCAACAGCAAAAGTTTTCTGATTTAAACAAGAAGCGATCGCTTCTTTGCATGAACGTTGTAATTCCATAACAGACCTCCTCACAATTTGATAAAATTATAACAGATTTTGCGCATTTTTACAATTCATCTTCGGAAGATTTCACGGTTTTGCAGGGCGTCTTTCGCTGCTTTGCGGAAAACACCTGATGCCGTATATTGACATTCCGGGAGCGTCAATTTATAATCAATAATTAGGGGACTAACAAATGGAGGATGATATGGAACGGGACATTGCGATTGGCAGGATGATCGGCATTTTGTCAAATCAGATCAAGAGACAATTTGACAGTTCTGCCTCAAAGACGGGTGTGACCGGAGTGCAGGGACGTGTATTGCACTATCTTCTGGCACAGCCAAAGGAACGGGAGATTTTTCAGAAGGATCTGGAGGAAGAGTTTAACTTAAGAAGATCTTCGGCGACGGGGATTCTGCAGCTTATGGAGAAGAACGGATATATTGAACGGGTTCCGGTGGAGTATGATGCGAGACTGAAGAAGATCGTAGTGCTTCCGAAAGGACTGGAGGCAAGCGCGGCGGTCGATGAGGATATCCGATATGTGGAGGCTCTTCTTCAGGACGGACTGACTGAAGAAGAACTGGAGATCTTTCACCGGGCGGCGGAAAAGATGCTGAGGAATCTGCAGCGGCCGGGAGATCCGGAAGGCGAATAATCCTGTTCTGAGTGGAGAAAAAATAGAATTGACAAGCGGCAGCAACCGTGCTATTCTGTTACGGTGCTAAATAAAGTGCCGGATGGGCTATAGATTTTTTCTGTTTCTGATTTAAACAGAAAAGGTTTATAGCTTTTTTGTGTGCAAAAACGAAGGCATATTTGTAAGTGACTGTGAAATGAGTCAGTTACAGTATACCAGGAAAAGATAAAGGAGGAGTTGTTAAAATGAAACAAACAGAAAATCAAATGGGAACAAAAGCAATTTTTCCTCTCTTGATGGGGATGTCTGTTCCGCCGATGATTTCGATGTTGATCCAGTCATTATATAATATTGTAGACAGTATTTTTGTGGCAAAGCTTGGGGAGGAGGCGCTCACTGCGGTTTCTCTGGCATATCCGCTCCAGAACCTGGTGCTTGCTGTGGCAGTAGGGCTTGGCGTGGCGACCAACGCGGCGATCGCAAGAAACCTCGGCGCGAAAAAAAGTGAGGCGGCAAATGATGCGGCAGCCCACGGGCTTGTGCTGACCGGAGTCCACTCCGTGTTTTTTATTTTGCTTGGAATCTTTTTCACAAAACCGTTTTTACAGATGTTTACGGATAACCCGACGGTGCTGGAATGGTCCTGCCAGTATTCATATATTGTGATCTGTCTTTCGTTTGGATCTCTTTTTCATATTGAGATTGAAAAAATGTTTCAGGCGACCGGGAATATGTTTCTGCCGATGATCATGCAGGGTGTGGGAGCGATCGTCAATATCATCCTGGATCCGATCATGATCTTTGGATTGTTCGGATTCCCGGCAATGGGAGTACGCGGCGCAGCGATCGCGACGATCGTTGGACAGTTTTCCGCATGTATTCTGTCGATCATTTTGTTCTGCAGACACAGCGGGGGGATCCATATCCATATGAAAGGATTCCGGATGAAGGGAAATGTTGTCAGACAGCTTTACCTTGTGGCAGTTCCATCGACCGTGATGATGTCGCTTCCGTCCATTTTGATCGGAGTGTTAAACGGAATCCTCGGAGCGGTGTCACAGACAGCCGTTGCGGTGCTTGGAGTATACTTTAAGCTGCAGATGTTTGTCTATATGCCGGCAAACGGGATTATTCAGGGAATGCGCCCGATCATCAGCTACAACTATGGCGCCGGCGACCGAAAGAGACTTTATGGAACGATCAAGGTCAGCGCTGTAGTGACAGCGGTTATCATGGCGGCAGGAACTGTGTTATTTATGGGATTTCCGGAGCCGGTTCTGTCATTGTTCAGCGCTACGGAAGAAATGCAGAAGATGGGGGCACAGGCGCTTCGGATCATCGGAGCGGGATTTATCGTATCAACACTTGGAACTGTATTTGCCGGTGTGTTCGAGTCGATGGGAAAAGGGATCGAGTCACTGATCGTATCGCTGCTGCGGCAGCTGGTCATCATTGTCCCATGCTCTCTGGTTCTGATCAATGTCATGGGAGTTGCCGGAGTGTGGATCACATTTCCAATCTCAGAGGCAGCGGCAGCAGTGACTGCATCGATCCTTCTGTACCGCACGATGAAGAACATATAGAGTGCTGTTGCCTGCGGAGTATTCAGGCGCTGTTACGTTCCTTTCAGATTAGAAGAAAAGCGGTGGCAGCGCGGAAAGTCTGAACTATGAATTTGGGAAAATCTTAAGAGAAGATTCAGAAAAACAAGGTGGAATTTTTCAGAAAAAAGTAGTAAAATATAGAAAAGATACAGAAAAATAAAACCGATACGCACAAGAAGGGGGCGTCAGTATGAATCAGGAATTGATCAGACAGTTAAAATATGTAAAGCAGTGTATTGTAAACAAAGAGATGCGCGGAAACGACTGGGAAGAACAGCAGGAAGCTGTCAACAAGCTGGAAGAAGTGATCAACTATCTCAAAGACGAAGAGGGAAAAGAAATTGAGTTCGATTCCTGATCGGAAAGAGGATACAAAAAATCCTGTCATAGAAGATCCTACTATAAAATAGAAGAAAGTGACCGCAGGAATCGCATTCCTGCCAGAGTGAAAGATCTCCCTCAGCAGACGGGGCGGTAATCCGCCGGCTGTTGGGGGATTTTTTTTATATTAGGAAAGTTCGATTTTTATTACCTGGAAATTTCTATGGATATAGAAAGTACACATCCCTTGAAATTGTACAGCCTGCGGGAAGGAGAAATTCTGTGCAGGGGAAGCAGCCGCAGATATTGCTATTCGCTTTCTGAGTGTGATATAGTTGTTGTGGAAAGAAAAGATACTGACAGTTTCCGAAAAGATAACAGAGAAGATAAGGGAGAAAGCGATGGCAGAGAAAAATATAACAGCACTGATTTTTGATATGGACGGACTGATCTTTGACTCGGAGCGGGTCGTACAGCGCTCCTGGAACCGGGCAGGCGAGGTGCTCGGCATTCCGGAGATGGGAGAACATATTTATCATACAATTGGATTTAATGTCGTGAGGAGAGAGGCTTATTTTCGCACTGCGATCAGCAAAGACTTTCCGATGGAGCGGTTCAATGAACTGACAAGAGCGTTTTTCAGAGAGATCGTGGCAGCCGAAGGGCTTGCGATGAAACCGGGGGTAAAGGAACTGCTTTCTTATGCAAAAGAGAAAGGATATCGGCTTGCAGTTGCTTCCTCTTCGAGAAGAGAGCATGCGGTAGATCTGCTGACAAAGGCGGGAGTGTATGACTACTTTGATGGAAGCGTCTTCGGAGATATGGTAAAGAATGCGAAGCCGGATCCGGAAATCTATCGGACAGCATGCGAAGTGATCGGGGCAGCGCCGGAGGAAACGGTGGCGCTGGAAGATGCGCCGGCAGGGGTAAGATCGGCAGCAGGCGCCGGACTGCGGGCGATCATGATCCCGGATCTTGTACAGCCGGATGAAGAGACGATGAAGGATGTCTGGAAGAAATATGATACGCTTCTGGATGTGCTGGCATTATTAAAAGCGCAGGAGGCAGAATACGGAAAGACTGCATCCCCGGAAAAATAAGAAAAAGAGAAAAGGAGTGGCAGAGGGAACATGGGAACAAGAGAAACAGCAATGAAAAAGGGCGGTGGCAGGCAGGAACTGTCAGGACATCGGAAAGCACTTTTCCTGACAATCCTGGCGCTGGCATGGCCGACGCTTCTGGAGCAGATGCTCCAGACACTTGTGCAGTATATTGATGCGGCGATGGTCGGAAGGATCGGCGCGGAAGCCACAGCGACAGTGGGAATGAGCACGTCCGTCACATGGCTTGTGAATGGTCCATTGTTTGCGATGGGCATCGGATTTATGGCATTTATTTCAAGAGAGATGGGGGCGAAAGCATTTGAAAACGTGCGGCGGGCATCTGTGCAGGCAGTGATCGTTGCGGTGGGAACTGGGATCGGAGTCGGGCTGCTGACGCTTGCGGTCAGCCCGTTTCTTCCGACGTGGATGGGAGTGGATCCGGCGATCAAAAAGGATGCCTCTCTCTATTTTGCGATCATCTGTCTTCCGATGCTATTCCGCAGTGCGATCATCATCTTCGGAGCGGTGCTGCGCGCGGTGGGAGATACGAAGACACCGATGTATGTCAATGTCTGCATGAACCTTGTAAATATCGTCCTAAATTACATTTTTATTTACGATACGAGAATGATCAAAATCGGCGGGGCAAGTATCCGGATGTTTGGATTCGGTTATGGCGCAGTAGGAGCCGGAATCGGAACCGCAGTCTCCTTTGTAGTCGGCGGGATCTTTATGACGATCGCGCTTTATAAAAACCGTTATGTCTCTCCGGCAGGATGCAGGATCCGCCCGGAACGGGAGATCATGGAACCTTGTATCCGTGTCGGATTTCCGGTTGCGATGGAACGGATGGCTACCTGCCTTGGGCATGTTGTGTTCGCATCCCTTGTGACAGGACTTGGAACAGTGGCATTTGCCGCACATTCGATCGCTCTGACAGTGGAGCAGGCATTTTATATCCCAGGATATGGAATGCAGGCGGCTGCGGCTACGTTGTCGGGAAATGCGATTGGAGCAAAAGATCAGAAGCGTCTGCATGAACTGACAAGGATGCTGATCGCGATCATCCTCGTCATCATGACCGTATCCGGAGCGCTCTTATTTTTGCTTGCGCCACAGCTCCTTCATATTTTCACAAAGGAGAGCGAAGTCATTGCACTTGGAACGATCGTGCTGCGTATGGTTGCAGTATCAGAGCCATTGTTTGGGGTACTGATCATTTTGGAAGGAATTTTCAATGGAGTGGGAGATACGGTAAAGCCGTTTTACTATGCGCTGTTCAGCATGTGGTGCGTGAGAGTGCTGGGAACATTCTTCTGCGTCAGAGTATTCCATCTCGGACTGTATGCAGTGTGGGGATGCATGATCGCCAATAATGTCTGTCTTGGAAGTCTGTTTATCCTGCGATATCTGCGGGGAGAATGGAATCCGTTGGGGAAAGAGAAAAACAGAAAATAGTCGGAGCAATCATGAGAAGGAATTGATTCAGTTTTGATTCCGCAGTTGCCATTCCTTCTTAAATATAGCATAATGGAGACAGACGTAGGAGAAAACTCCTATCAGAAAGAGAGGCAGGAAACATGTTTATATTTCCCTGGTATGCGCTGAACGATGAGATTAAGATCATATCGAACGAAAATACGAAAAAAGAGGAGCAGCTTGAGCTGCTTCGGACGGACCATATGCGTTATCTGAAAGTGCCGTTTGCAATCAATGTGATGTCAGGCGGGCAGTATGAAGAAAAACAGAATATCAGTTTCGGAGGAATCAGTGACGGACAGAAATTTACGACGAAGCGGGAGGTCGAAGGGACAAGCAGTGACGGTAAGATGATCTTTCCCGAAGAATGGGGGATCAAGATCCACCAGCACGATTATTATGAGCTGATGTATGTGTTAGAAGGGGCTGTAGAGCAGCAGATCGAGAAGAGTACTTATGTATATAAGAAAGGAGAGGGCTGCTTTATTAACCGGAATACGAAGCACAGAGAGATTTCGGGAAAAGATTTCTTTGCGGTTTATCTGTGCCTTTCTAAGGAATATATCCGGGAAATGTTAGAGACTTCACAGAAGACAACGGGAAGTATTTACCGGTTTCTGATGTCGAGCCTGGAGGAGAAGGCATTTTATAAGAAGGACTACCTCTATATTTCAGCGAAGGCAGATGAGAAAGGGGTGCAGCAGACTTATGAGGTATTTGAGCGCATGACAAGAGAATTGCTTGAGAAGGCGCCGGGGTATCTGCATATTTTCCACGGACTTGTGGAGCGTCTGTTCGGTGCGCTTCAGGATCCTGAACTATACCAGATCCGTCATATCACACTGGATTCTTCGGTGGAAGAACAGCTGTTTGAGCGGATCAAACTTCTGATCGAACAGAATCCGGGGAAATATTCCCGGCAGGAACTTGCAAGCGAATTGAATTACAGCGGAGATTATCTGAATAAGGTCGTGAAGAAATTTACCGGGCTTACGATCACGCGCTATTGCCAGAAGGTGCTTCTGAAGCGGGCGAAAATCCTTCTGGAGGAAAGCGGAATGAGCGTATCGGCGGTGATGGAGGAAGTTGGATTCCGTAATTCTAGTCATTTTTACGAATTGTTTAAGGAGGAATTCGGGATTCTTCCGGGAGAATGTAGAAAAGTGCATAAACAGAATGTCTGAATCTGATAGGAAAGTATGCAACGTGTCGTGTTTAGGGCAATGTATCTTTCTTCATTTTGTTGTATTGTAGTAGACAGAGAGTAAACGACGCGACAAAGGAGGAAGTTATGAAAGCAATAGGGAAACATGCAGAGATGTCACAGGTTGTGGCAGGAGAAGTAAAAGGCAGAGAAATGTTCGGTCATGCGATCGCAGGTTTCGGACAGAATCTGATCTTCGGTCTGTGGAGCAGTTACATGATGGTATTCTACACAGACATTTTTGGAATTACAGCAGGTGCGGCAAGTATTATCATGCTGCTTACAAGAATCTGGGATGGGATCAATGACCCGATGATGGGAACGATTGCTGACCATACAAGAACAAAATGGGGGCGTTATCGACCATGGTTGTTATTTATGTCACCAGTTATTGTGATTTTCTTGGTATTAAACTTTAGTTCACCGGATCTTTCACCGACTTTGAAAGTTGTCTATGCAGCAATCACATATGTGATGATGAGTATGGCTTTTACAGCTGTTGATGTTCCGTTCTGGACGATGCCGGCAGCAATGTCTTCTGATGTACAGAAGAGATCTAAAATCATCAGTTTTTCCCGTATGTCCACAACACTTGCTACGACTGTTCTCGGTGTAATTGCAATTCCGTTAATTAATGCACTTGGAAATGGTGATAAGGCAAAAGGGTATATGCTGACAGCGCTTGTCGTTGGAGTAATTGGCGCAATGTTCTATCTGATTGGTTTTGCTAACATCAGAGAGCATGTGCAGCCGGTACCGAATCAGAAAATCACATTAAAGAGCTCTGTAAAGGCAATCACACAGAACAAACCGTTATTATTACTGTTATGTTGTGGGCTTCTTGGAAATATCGGAACAATGTTAAAGCAGGGAATGGTTATTTATTATGTAAAAGACTGTGTAGGTTCTGAGAGCTTGATTCCGATTTTTAGTTTGTTATTTGTTCCAGGAATGTTCCTTGGTCTTGTAATTGCACCAATGTTCACAAAGAAATTTGACTCGAAAACTGTATTTATCGGTTCAAGAGTTTTTGGAATCATCGTAGATGTTGTATTTTTCTTTGCAGGATTTGAAAACATTCCATTAGTTATGTTCTTATACGCACTGACAAGTATTCCGCTTGGAATGTCTTCTGTTGTATCTGCTACCATGCTGACAAATACGATTGAGTATGCAGAGTGGAAATTTGGAAACCGTCAGGAAGGTCTGATTAGCTCTACACAGACATTGACAGCAAAGATTGGTATGGCATTGAGTGCAGGTGTGACAGGAATAGTGCTTGAAATTGCAAACTATGTGCCAAATCATGTAACACCACAGACACAGAACATGATTCATGGAGCATTTACATTATTCTGTGCCGGAATTGGTGTACTTGCGATCATTCCAATGTTATTTAATAAATTTACGGATAAAGAACATGAAAAAATTGTAAAAGAGTTAGAAGCCCGTAAACAGCAGGCAGAGAAATAAAACAGATTTAAAGATTTTGTCACTGACAGACCTATAATACGAGGAGACGAGAAGTATATGAGAACAAAACAAAATTTTGACAAAAACTGGATGTATATCATCGATGAAGTAGGTCCGCTTCCGAAGACTTATGCAAAAAGTGGTATTGTAGCCGGAATCTCAAATGCAGTAGATGATGAATTATTTGAACCATTTGCCGGAGCAGCAAATATGCTCCGTGCGCTTCAGGACATCCTTCCGGCAGGCGACGATGCAAAGGGAGATGTAGATGCGGCAAACATGCTGATGGGAAATCTTCCAGAGAAAGCAAAATCTGCAAAACATTGGAAGAAAGTGGATCTTCCGCATGACTTCCGCGTGGAGATCGGCGTGACAGATGAAGCCACAAACTGGGCGCAGGGCTATATTCCGGATGGAATCGCATATTATCGTAAAGTATTCAAAGTGCCGAAGAGCACATTGGGAAAACGTGTTGTATTAGAGTTTGATGGTGTGATGCGAAATGCTTCTTTCTGGTACAACGGATGCTTTATCGGAGATCACTATTCTGGATATACTGGTTTCCAGTTTGATGTGACAGAACTTACAAAGTACGGCGATGACGAGGGAGATAACGTCATCCTTGTGCGCTGTGACACAACAAACGGAAGTGAAGGATGGTGGTATGAAGGTGGTGGAATCTACCGTCATACATGGCTGACAACTTACGAAGATACACATATCGACCGCTGGGGTGTTTTCGTAAAACCGACTGTCAAAGGAAAAGATGCCCACTTAGACATTGAGACAACGGTATGCAATGAGACATTTGAAGAGAAAGCTTACCGCGTATGTACAACGATCATCGATCCAACGGGAGAAGAGATCGGTCATGCAGAGACAGAAGGAAATCTTTCTACATATGGAAAAGACACAAAGAAATGCAGCCTGGACGTAAAAGAGGCACTTCTCTGGGAATGTGAAAATCCTTACTTATACACCGCAGTGACAGAAGTATTTGAAGGTGATAAATTAGTAGATAACTATGAGACAACATTTGGAATCCGCAGCATCGAGTACACATCCGAAGGACTTCTTCTGAATGGTGTACAGACACCGCTTTACGGAACATGTTTCCACCAGGATTTTGTCGGAGTAGGCGCAGCGATCCCGGATGCAATCCAGAACTATAAGATCAAGAAGATCAGAGATATTGGATTTAATGCATTCCGTTCTTCCCACAATCCGGCGACACTGGAGTTGTTAGATGCATGTGACCGCCTCGGAGTGCTCGTGATCAATGAGAACAGAATCATTGAGACATCCAAACATCGTATGGAAGATCTGGAAGAGCTGATCAAGAGTTCCAGAAATCACCCGTCCGTATTTGCATGGAGTATGTCAAATGAAGAGATTTTCGCAGGAAGCTACCAGGCGCTGCGTATCCTCGATAAGATGATCCCGTTTGCAAAACATCTGGATGACAGCAGACTGTTCCTCTCCGCAGAGGCATTCTTATCCGGAGAGATGGCAGCAAAATACGGATTAGAGATCTATGATGTATTTGGAATGAATTATGCAGAATCTGCACTGAACAATAATCAGATCAAGAACTTATCTGAAAACTATCCGGACATGAAGTTCTTAAGTACAGAGAGCGCTTCCTGGTATACAACAAGAGGTATCTATGAGGATAACAAAGAAAGAGGACACTGCTCAAGCTATGGAACACGTTACGTTATGATGGGCGGTGAAGGCGGTCCAAACGCAGGCGGAACTGCAAGACCATGGCAGACATGGAACTTCTACAAAGAAAATCCAAAGACGGGAGGATTCTTCATCTGGACTGGATTTGACTACCGCGGAGAGCCTACGCCGTTAAAAGAATATCAGGTATGTTCCAACTTCGGTATCATGGATACTTGTGGATTCCCGAAAGATGACTGCTTCTACTACGAGGCGAGAATGAAAGATACTCCGCTGATCCACATCATGCCGCACTGGACATGGGAGAAAGAAGGAGAGATCAAGAACATCCGTCTTTATACAAACTGTGATGAGGCAGAGCTGATCTTAAATGGGGAATCACTTGGAAGAAAACCTCTGGAAGAGGCATGGGTTCCATTTGAAGTACCATATCATCCGGGAGAACTTCGCGCGATCGGATACAGAAATGGCGAGAAGGTTGCAGAAGATGTACAGCGTACAGCCGGAAAAGCAGCAGCGATCCGAATGGAAGCAGACAGAAATGCAATCGAAGCAGACGGTATGGACGTTTCCTGCGTGAAAGTTTCTATCGTAGATGAAAATGGAATCGTCGTTCCAAACGCAGAGAATCACGTGACATTTGAAGTGACCGGAGCAGGACATCTGTTAGGTCTTGGAAACGGAGATCCGGGATGCAGAGAGAATGATAAGGCATCTTCCAGACATGCATTCTCAGGACTGATCCTCGCACTGATCCAGTCCGGAGAAGAAAGCGGCGAGATTAAAGTTCGCGCAGTATCCGAAGGACTTCAGGACGGAGAACTTGTTCTTCAGGCAGAATAAAAGTAGAAAAATAAGACGATAATAGAAGAGCATTTCCACGGAAAAGACAGAGAGACTGCCAGGGGTTCCGTGGGAATGTTCTTTTGATTGCATAAGAAAATGTGCATCGGGTGTATTACTCTTTAGATTTGATATTCACTATGAAAAATGAACAAAGTGAATTTTCACTTTTTTCACTTGACGCTGAATGAAAATTAACCGATAATAAAGTTAGATTTAGAGGGAGGCGCATAGAAAGAGGAAATTTGAGGAGGAATCTTTATGCCATATGAGAGTGAAAAGATAGAGTTTAAAGAAACATTTGTTTCCGAAATTTATAAAGAAGTAATTGCGTTTGCAAATGCAGATGGAGGCGTGATCTTCGTTGGAGTGGATGACAGCGGGAACCGTGTTGGAATAGAGGATGTAGATGATGTATATACCCGGATCACAAATGGAATACGGGATGCGATTCTTCCAGATGTTACAATGTTCGTAAAGTATACACTGGAAGAAGGCAATGTAATAAAAATCGAGATTGGAGAAGGAACGTATAAACCATACTACCTGAGGGCGAAGGGGTTGAAGCCATCCGGTGTGTATGTGCGTCAGGGAGCGTCTTCTGCCCAGGTATCCCAGGAGCAGATCCGTCAGCTGATCGAATATGCGGATGGAAATTCTTTTGAAAATCTGCGTTCACTGGACCAGGAACTTACATTTTTATATACAGCAGAGGTTTTTAGAAAATATGGGGTTCCTTTTGAGCCAAATAAATATTACCAGCTTGGAATTAAGAACCCGGACTTTAATCTGTATACAAATCTGGGCTTGCTGCTTTCAGATCAATGTATGCATACAATAAAGGTTGCAGTATTTTCTGATGATGCAAATACAGTCTTTCAAGATAAAAAGGAATTTTCAGGCTCCGTATTAGAACAGCTGGAAAAGACGTATGATTACCTGCAGCTTTGCAACCAGAACAGAGCAAGTATCAAAGGTCTGGAAAGAGAAGACCGCTGGGATTACAGGGAGGAAGCGATAAGGGAAGCTTTGCTAAATGCGATCGTACACAGAGATTATAATTACAGTGGAAGCATTATCATAAATGTGAACAAAAAAGAGATGGAATTTATTTCTATTGGAGGATTGCTGCCGGGAATTTCAGAGGAAGATATCTGTAATGGGATTTCATTGTCGCGGAACAGTAAACTGACGGAAGTGTTTCACAGACTTCGCTTTATCGAAGCATATGGAACGGGAATCCGCAGAATCTACGCACTGTATGAGAAAGCCGCCAGAAAGCCGAAGCTGTCGATTACGCCAAATTCATTTAAGATCACCCTTCCGAATATGAATGCTGTCAGGGAAAAGGATGCTCTGGAATGGAAAGAAGCTGTACAGCCAAAAGCAAAAACGGAAGAGCAGATGCGGATGATTCTGGAATTTGTTGCCGGACATGGTGAAATTACATTAGAAGATGTGCAGATGCTTTTGGATATAAAGGAAACAAGAGCGTATATCCTTTTAAAACAGCTTGTAGATGCAGGGGCGCTTGCAGTTGTAGGAAGAGGCAGAAACAAAAAATATATTGAAACAAACTAATGTACTGTCTCATTCACTTTCAGCATACTGACATAGAATGAGACAGTACACTAGAAGAAGAGGAGAATCTATGAAGAGTTTTTATACAAATGGAACGATTTTAACAATGGAAGATCATGTGCTGTACGCAGAGGCAGTGTGTGTGGAGCATGGGCGGATCAAGGCAGTCGGAACTGCCCGGGATGTGCTGAAGCTTCAGGAGGATGGCGATGAGGTGATCGATCTGAACGGTGCGGTGCTGATGCCGGGATTTATCGATGCACATTCGCATTTTGTCGGCGCAGCCAATGCGATGACACAGTGTGATCTGTCCCTTTGCAAAGATTTCACAGAGATCGTAGAACTGATGCGGGATTTTAAAGAGAAGAGAAACCTGCAGGAAGGCGCATGGATCATCGGATGTAATTATGACCAGAACTTCCTCGCAGAGGGAAGACATCCGGATAAGACCGTGTTAGATCAGATCAGCAGTGAGCATCCGGTGCTTCTGATCCATGCTTCCTCCCATATGGGAGTGACAAACAGCCGCGGACTGGAACTTCAGGGAATTACAGAAGAGACTGAAGACTGTCCGGGGGGACGTTATGGAAGAGTCGGGGAGACGAAAGAACCGGACGGATATATGGAAGAGAAAGCATTCATCGAATTTCAGACAAAGCTTCCAATGACATCGATGGAGGAACTGATGCGTCTGATCGGGGAAGCGCAGAAGATGTATGCAAGCTACGGGGTGACGACGGTGCAGGATGGAATGGTCGGGAAACCGTTGTTCCAGTTGTTGAAATATGCATCCGGTGCGGGGCTTCTGAAGCTGGATGTAGTCGGTTATGCCGATGTGATGACGGCAGCGGATCTTCCGGAGGCTGAACCGGAGTATGCCGGACAGTATAAGGAGCATTTTAAAATGGGCGGATTCAAAGTATTTCTGGACGGTTCTCCGCAGGGAAGAACTGCGTGGATGACAGCGCCTTATGAAGGGGATGACGCATACTGTGGGTATCCAATCCACAGTGATGAAAAATTAAGAGAGTATATTGCAGTTGCGCTGGACAAGAAGCAGCAGCTTCTCGCACACTGCAACGGGGACGCTGCGGCAGAACAATATATCACACAGTTTGAGAAAGAACTGGAAGCAAGGGGAGAGAAGGACAGCAACCGTGCAGTAATGGTACACGCACAGCTTGTCAGAAAGGATCAGTTAGGCCGGATGAAAGAGATCGGTATGATCCCTAGCTTTTTCGTGGCGCACACATATTACTGGGGAGATATCCATATGAAGAATTTCGGACCAGAGAGGGGAAGCCAGATTTCTCCGGTAAAAGATGCGTTGGATCATGGAATGAAGTTTACATTCCACCAGGATACGCCGGTGGTTCCGCCGGATATGATGCGGACTGTCTCCTGCGCAGTGAACCGTATATCGAGAACCGGTCAGGTGATTGGGGAAAATCAGCGGGTTCCGGTGCTTGAGGCACTGAAAGCGATCACAAGCTATGCAGCTTACCAGTATCACGAGGAGGAAGAAAAAGGAACGATCGCTGTCGGAAAATATGCGGACTTTGTTGTACTTGACAAGGATCCGCTGGAGGCAGATGCGGAGACACTCTCAGACATTCAGGTGCTGATGACACTGAAAGAAAATGAAGTGATCTATCGCAGAGAAGCGATCCAAAACGAAAATGGAAGTGAAGGAGAGACAAGCCATGAATAAGCGCAGCAAAGGAATTGTACTGGCGGTGATCACTGCAGTCATGTGGGGAATCATGGGGATTTTCGTGCGGGATCTCTCACAATATCAGTTTTCCAACATTGAGATCTCTTTCTTTCGCTGTGCACTGGCAGGGGCAGCCTATTTTGTATTCCTTCTTATCACAAAGCCGTCGGCGCTGAAGATCAATCTGAAAGGACTTGTCATCTGTATCGCATATGGGGCGGTCGCTTACAGCATTAGTTTTGTCAGCTACAGCGTGGCAGTGTCGAGGATCCCGGTCGGGGTTGCGACGGTGCTGATGTTTATGAGTCCGATCTGGGTTGCGATCCTCGGAAGATTTATGTTTGGAGAGAAGTTGGAGAGGAGTAAGATCATCACGATCTTCGTCTGCCTGATCGGCGCGATCCTGGTGGCGAATCTGATCGGCGGAGGGGATATCAAGCTGGATGCGGTCGGAATCCTTGCGGGAGTGGTCAATGGGATCGGTGTTGCACTGCAGATTCTTCTTCCGAAGTTTTTTGCAAAAGATTATGACAGAGACACGCTGCTCGTCTATGGATTTCTCGGAGCGGCAGCGGTGCTCTTGTTCGGTATGGATTTTGGCGCGGTAGCAGGACATGTGGCGGCAGCTCCGGTGGGAAATCTTTTGTGGGATCTGTTTGGGATCGGGATTCTCTGTACGATGGTGGCGAATGTGGCATGCGTCAAATCTACTCAGTATGTGGAGGCGACAACGACAAGTATTTTATCTGCGCTTGAGGTTGTTGTGGGAACTTTGGTCGGATTCCTTGTATTCCACGAACACCTGACAGCTTTGCAGATGCTCGGAGCCGTGATCATCGTAGCAGGTGCGATCGGTTCAGAGATTTACCAGCCGAAGAAAACCGGCGTAAAAATGCGCAGAAAGAAGTAAAAGAGAAGTAAGAAGAGAGAAAAAGAAATCAATATAAAAAATAAAAAGTACCTTGAGAGTCCGGTTGGAAAAAGGGATTCATCAAGGTACTTTTTCTTTTTTACAATGTTACAGTCTGTGTAAAGTCCGTTGAAATCTGGCTGCTGTGACTGATGATGAAAATGATCGCGTCAGTGCGCGCTGTGATCACCTGATTCTGAAGGTCTTCCAGAAGCTTCCGGGATTCCAGATCCAGTCCTGCCTCAAGCTCATCGAGAATGATGACGGAGGGCTTCCGGCAGGTCAGAAGCAGGCGCATCATCAGTATTTTCTTCCGCTGTCCGCCGGAAAGTGTCAGACCTCCATCTGCGATTGAAGTGACCTCATCGGACAGCTGGACGGCCTTGCGGAGAGACTGCAGCTTACTTTCGCAGACTTCTTCGCCGGAGATCACTTCCAGATAAGTTTTCAGAGAATCGTTTAAAAACCGCTCATCCTGACTTAGATAGAGGATCTGTTCATTGAACGATTTCGGAGAAATCTTGTCTGAAGGGACTCCGTTAAAGAGAAGTTTCCCTTCCGTCGGCATTAGCAGTCCGGTCAGAAGTTTTACAAAGGTTGATTTTCCGCTGCCGTTTGTACCTGAAATACGGACGACATCGCCGGGACGGAAGGTGAAAGTTTTTCCTTTTAGCACAGTCTGTTCCGTATTCTTGTAAGAGAATCCAAGATTCTGGAGACGGATTTCGCGGATGGTATCCATCTCTCTTTCGCAGGAAGCGCGCGGGAGATCCAGGATCTGATGGATGTTTTCAAAGGACGGAAGCTGTTTGACCAGTGAGTAAATATGCGACTCGATCGTCTGGCTTGTCGTGAGGACGAGATCCACGACACAGAGGTAAAATACAACATCTCCCATCGCAAATGTCTGCGAATACATTGCCAGAAAAGCAGCAATCAGCAGAGAGATAACCTGATGGAACTCGGCAATCAGATTCTTCAGAAAGACCATCGGGATATCGCTTTTCCGTGAAGTATGGATGAAATCCCAGAGGCTGTGTTTCATTTTCTCATGAAAATAATCATCAATCTGATTTGTCCGGGCAAGCTCTATACTGTCCACGTATTCGGCCAGCGTCTGATGATCTGCCTTCATTTTCTGATTGACCTTCCGCGATGCATTTGCGATTGGCTTCCGGGAAAGAAATGAGATACAAAATCCGATTCCGGCAGCGATGGCGAGCATCATCGTCAGAGAAAAGTTGATGTAAAAGGAAATGGCAAACAATACGATCAGCAGAAATACATTGGTGAAAATCTGAATCGTGAAGCAGGAGATGGAACTGAAGACATTTAGCGTGTCGTTGTAAAGCGTATATTTGATCTTGTCCTTTCCGATTGCCATCAGATCCTCATAGCTGCCAAAGCGGAGCGCCTGATACAGATCGTCCCGGACGTCTTCGAGGATATGTCCGCCAAGTTTGTCCAGAAAGCGCATCCACAAAATGTCGGTCAGGTTGTGGAGCAGCAGAAAAATACCGTACAGAAAAACTCCGGCGGCAAGGAGGATGGCAGACTTCTCCAAAGTTACCGCTGAGATGACAGACCGCATAAAGAGCGGAAGACCCGCCTGGATCGCTGTCAGGACCAGAACAATCCCGATTCCTTTGCAAAACAGCTTTTTGTGGTGGAGAAAAGAAGTTTTGATAAATAGAAAATAGTTGTGCATGAACGTACTCCTTTCTGAAAATGGATGAAATGGTTGTACCGCAAAATAGTGAAAAAAGGATCCGAAGCGGACGTCTTTTTCAGGGGGTGCTTTCTATTATAATACAGTCCGATGTAAAAAGAAAGGAAAAAATATGGTGAAAATGCCGGTAAAATATACGAGATATGTCCATTTCATGTGAAAAATCATCATAAAAATATGGAAAGGCGCTGGGGGATATGCTATATTAGGAGATAGCGACGGCAGAAGGGAAACTTATCGGAAACAGCGCGTAAAAATAAGGCGCCTGGATGCTGGATATTTCAAAATTTACAGAAAAAATAGGTAAGTATGACTGGAGAGGAGAAGGTAATGGAGTTAAATTTAGGACAACAGCGGGAGCGTGCAGAGCGCTTTGTCATTGCGGCGGGACACCGGTGCAGTGAGGATGGGATTCTGGTAGAATGGGATCTGAAAGAGAAGCAGGCAGATCCAGCAAAAAAAGAGACGATCACGGCAGAGTATGACGGGATCCGTCTGAAACTTGGCGGAACCGAGCAGGTACATTTTTACCGTGCGCTGCATCTCTTTTTTGTGGAAATGAGGAAGTATGGAGACCGGCCATTTAAAAAAGAAGAGGAGATCTCCTTTTCTGAGACTGGAATTATGCTGGACTGTTCCAGAAATGGTGTGATGACAGTAGCGATGGCGGAAGAATTCATCGATCTCTGTGCGGCGTGTGGGTTAAATCAGATTTACCTCTACATGGAAGATGTCTATGAAATGCCGGAGGATCCATACTTTGGTGCATATCGGGGAAAATACAGCTATGAGGAATTAAAGCATCTGGACGGATATGGCAGAAGTGCCGGAGTAGAGCTGATCCCATGTATACAGACGCTCGCCCATCTGAGGACTTATCTGAAATGGCCACAGGCAAGAGGACTTCGGGATACTTCAGACATTCTTCTTGTAGGTGGAGAAGAGACAGAGGCATTTGTGCGTGCGATGATCCGAAATGCATCCCGGCCATTTTCCACAGATAAGATCCATGTCGGGATGGATGAGGCGGAAATGCTTGGCCTTGGGCAGTATCTGCGGGATCATGGGTATCAGGAACGGTACGGGATCATGGCGAAGCATCTGAAAATGGTACTTCAGATCTGTGAGGAGGAACATTTGAAAGCGATGATGTGGAGCGATATGTTCTTCCGGCTGATGTCTCCGACCGGGGGATATTATGACATCCCAAAGGACGCAGAATTTACGCAGGCAGACCAGTTCCCGGAAGATCTGGAACTGGTGTACTGGGACTACTATCACCATAAGGAAGAGGCATATGAGAAAAATATCGATCTGCACTTAAAGATTACAAAAGACATCCGCTTTGCGGGCGGAGGATGGACCTGGAATGGGATCGCACCGAATTACCGGAAGGCGGAGAAGACATTGGAAGAAGGTATGATGGCATGCCGGAAGGAAGGAATTACAAAGACCATGTGCACGTTCTGGTTTGATAACGGGACGGAGACTCCGGTGCGGACTGCCATTTATTCGCTTCTCTATTATGCGCAGCTCTGTTACCATGATAAAGTAGATCCGGAAGAACTGGAGCAGTGGCTGCAGATGTTGACCGGATATGGAAGCAGACTGTACCGTCTTCTGGATGCGTTTGACAGCCCGGAAGGTGTGATGCCGGAAAATGAGGCGGCAGATAACCCGTCAAAATTCCTGCTGTATCAGGATGCGCTTGTCGGAATCTTTGATGGACAGATCCGTGATATGAAGCTTGGAGCATACTACGAAGAACTGGAAGAAAAGCTGCATGCCATGAAGGAAGAGACGGTTCAGACAGACTGCCGGCACAGAGCTATGGCAGAGATCCGGGAATACTATGAGATGCTGGCAAAGCTTCTGAAAGAAAAAGCAATGCTCGGTGTGGAACTTCGCGAGGCATACCTTCGCGGGGAAGAAGGAAAAGAAGTGTTGTCTGCCTTCCCGGAACGGATAGAGCGGTGTATCTGCGCGGCAGATCAGTTAAAAGAACTGCGGGAACAGATCTGGATGCAGGAATGTAAGCCATTTGGATATGAGGTGCTGGATATCCGGTTTGGAGCGATCGGTGTCCGTCTGACTTCTGTAAAAAAACGTCTGCAAAAATATCTTGCAGGGGAGATCGAGCGGATAGAAGAACTGGAAGAGGTGCCTGTGCTCTACAATAAGAACCGGGCAGAGTCCGCATATCCGCTGTGTGCGGCAGGATTCTGGGACGATATCGTCAGCGCGTGCAACATGGCAGGAATTTAATGGAAATTGTAGCAGGGAACTCCTTGACAAGAGCAGGTCTTATCTCGTATGCTTTTAGAAAAGCCCTTTCATAACAAGAAGGGCAGGGAGGAAGCAGAGAAAGTAATATGAATATTTATGATATAGCAAAAGAGGCAGGCGTGTCGATCTCCACCGTGTCGCGGGTACTCAACAACAAGGGGAATGTCAATCCTGCGACACGTGAGAAAGTGGAGGAAGTTCTTGAGCGGAATCATTATACGCCAAGCGCGATCGCGCGTGGGATGGTGAGCAAGTCCATGCGGACAGTGGCGGTGCTTACCGTGGATATCCGGGTGCCGCATTATGCGCGGACTGCGTACACGATCGAGCGGGAGCTAAGTCACAGAGGATATGAGGTTACACTCTGCAATACCGGAGGAGAGGCAGAGGAGACCGAGAAGTATCTGCGGACAATGTTAGAAAAGAAGGTAGATGGGATCGTTCTTGTCGGTTCTGTATTTAACACGATCTGTCAGAAGCCAGAGATACGGAAAATGCTTTGCAATGTTCCAGTCGTTCTGGCTAATGGAAAGCTTGAGATGCCGAATTCCTATTCCGTGCTGGTCGATGACCGGTACGGCATTGCGCTTGCGGTCAATGCACTGATAGAAAAAGGGCACAGAGATATTTATTATGTAAAAGATATGGATACCGTCAGCGCCAGACTGAAATGGGATGGATTTGTAAGTACATTGGAACATGCAGGAATTGCGGAAGCGAAGAAAAATGTGCTCCATACGACATCGGATCTGGAAGGCGGGATGCGGGCAGTCAGAGAGCTGATCCAGAGCGGAAGAAAATTCTCGGCATTAGTATGCGGGGAAGATATTACGGCGGCGGGTGCAGTAAAAGCGCTCTTGCAGGAAGGATACCGGGTTCCGGAAGATGTGGCGGTTACCGGATATAACAATTCAGAATATGCAAGGATCTGCGAGCCGACGCTTACGACTGTTGACAATAAGCCGGAACTTGTCGCAATGTTCAGCGTACAGCTTCTGACCAGTCTGATCGAGAAGACAGATGCATACTCATCCTGCACGATCCAGCCGGAACTGGTGGAAGGGAAGACGATCTGATAATAGTTTTTTCGCTGCCGCAGGAATTGAAAAGAATAAAAATTATGCTCTCCAACTTTTTGGACAGCATAATTTTTTTATTCAAATAATTTTGGCTCATTCTCGATTAAGTCTTCCGCTAAATATTTTGCATCCAAATTTTCTATCCCATAGGATCCATTCTCGATCTGCTCAGCTAATTTGCTGGAATAGTAAATATCAAAGGCTTTTCTAAGTTTGATATTTTTCTTTGCGGAAATGATGTTGATAATTTCATTTTCTAAATTTTGTTTATAAATATCTTCCAGTTGTTGCTTATTTACCATAATCTTTGACCTCATACGCCTTCTGGAACTCCTTTTTCTCTGACAAATTCTGTAATATCTTCTACTAAATATTCTTTCCCTTGTGTGTGAAGCACATCATAGCATGAAATAATATAGTCGTCCAAAATTCTTGTTTGATTTAAGATCTTATATACAGCAGCCGGTGACATCTTCCATTTATCTGCAAGTGAATATAAGATAAAGATTGAAAAAGTTAATTCTTTTTTCTCGCACATAATCGTCCTCCTTGCTTATTGCCTGCTTTTTTCTTATTTTTATTATAGCAATGTCGCTTTCATACTACAACTCCTGATTTTTCTATTTTTTCTGTTCTTTTGTTATGAAAATTTTTGCAAATCGAAAAGTGTACTTTGCATAGGAAAATACCTCCGGGGAGCATGGGGATATCATTCCTTTTTGAGAGAAAGGGTAAAATGAAGAGAAATGGTATGAAAGCCCTTTCTTATAAAAACGTATTCAAAACAAATAGAGTAGATTTGTTGTTAAAAATAAATCGTTATTTTGCACTAAAATAAATACAAAAAATAGATAAAATGACGAAAAATGAGGATTTTACAATCGGATATTGACAAAATGAGACAGATATTTATAATGAAAATTAAAGAAAGCGCTTTTATAAAGTTTCAATAATATTTCAGCTTGTTTTGAAATTGACACTTGTAGAAGGAAACATTTCAGAATCTAGAAGGGAGATCATAGAATGAGAGTTCAATATGATGTGATGGTGCAGGAATTTGCACGTGTATTAGAAAAAAAGGGATTTCAGAAAGAGGACGCAGAAAGTGCGGCAGTGATTTTTGCGCAGAACAGCCTGGCAGGAGTATTTTCTCACGGACTGAACCGTTTTCCGCGTGTCGTAAGTTATCTGGAAAAAGGAGAGATCGATCCGGATGCACGCGCAACCTGTGAGATGAGAATGGGCGCGATCGAGAGATGGGATGGACATCGCGGATTTGGTTCGCTGAATGCGAAGCGTGCGATGGACCGTGCATGTGAACTTGCGAAAGAATATGGAATCGGATGTGTTGCTCTTGGAAACAACAATCACTGGATGAGAGGCGGCACGTATGGATGGCTGGCAGCGGAGAACGGCTGCATCGGAATCTGCTGGTCTAACACAATGCCGAATATGCCTGCATGGGGCGGAGCAGACAGAAAGATTGGAAATAACCCGCTGATCATGGCAGTTCCTCGTTCCAACGGCGAACATGCAATGGTGGACTGTGCAGTGTCGCAGTTCTCTTACGGAAAGATTGAAGACTGTCGTCTGCGTGGTGTACAGCTTCCGGTTCCGGGTGGATATGACACAAAAGGAGAACTCACAACAGATCCAGCAGAGATTGAGAAGACGTGGCGCGTGCTTCCGATGGGATACTGGAAAGGAAGCGGACTTTCCATCATGTTAGACTTAATCGCGACAGTGCTGACAAACGGAAATTCTGTTCAGAAGATCGGAACATTTGGAGATGAAGTCGGACTGACACAGATCATGATCGCAGTAGACCCGACAAAATTCCAGACAGCAGAAGAGACAGATAAGATTGTGGATGAGATTCTTGCAGATATCAAATCTTCTGAGCCAGTTACAGAAGGCGGAGAAGTGTTCTATCCGGGCGAATTGGAATTGAACAGCATTCGCGACAACAAAGTAAATGGAATCCCGGTCATTGAGGAAGTGTGGGAATCTGTTCTGAATATGTAAGTGTGAGGAAAGAGGAGGAAACGTTATGGAATATATCATTGGTATTTTGCTGCTCATCTCGTTTGTCGGACTGGCAGTCTATGCGGTCCGCGGCGGAAACCTGATGATGGGTATGCTGATCATGGGAGTGATCTGGACAGTTCTCCCGCTCATTGGAAATACATTTGCAACAAATCCTGAATTTATCGCGGCCTATCCAGGCGTCACAGATATTTCTTTTGTCGATGCGATCACAAAAGTATTCCAGTCCGGTCCAGAGGGATGGGGAAATGTTCTTGTAAATGTTGTGTTTGGTGCGTGGTTTGGCCGCGTGTTGTTAGAAACTGGAATCGCAGACGCGCTGATCCGGAAGGCAGTAGAGCTTGGCGGGGATAAGCCGGTCATCATCTGCGTACTTTTATCCACAGTGACGACAGCGATCTTCTCTACATTATTTGGGGCAGGCGCGGTTGTTGCGATCGGTGTGATCATTCTTCCGATCCTGATGAGTCTCGGAATTCCGAAGACACTTTCTATTGGTTCATTTATGATGAGTGTCGGCGCGGGAATGTACTTAAATCCGGTACTTTCCGGTCAGTTCCTTGCATTCTTCCTCGGAGAAGATGGAAAACAACTGATCACATACGATGATCCGGCCCGCTTAAGATGGGCAGTGATCGGTCTTGCGGTACAGCTTGTCATGGTCATCGCAATGTGTGCATTTACACTGAGAAAGAAAAAGACAGTACATGCATGGAGCGCTTCGGCGGCGAGAAAAGCCCGTCCGGGATATGTGCCGACACCGGCCCTGATCGCTCCGATTCTTCCGGTGCTTCTGCTTGTTATTTTCAATGTGCCGATCATTCTTGGATTTATTATAGGAAGTTTCTACGCACTGATCATCTGTGGAAGATTAAAGACATTCCGTGGGGCATGCCGTGTGCTGAACAAAGATTTCTATGACGGTGTGGTAGATACTGCTCCGCTTGTAGGATTCCTTCTGATGATCCCGATGTTTAACAAAGCGGCAGAACTTTGTGTTCCGTATTTCAATGCGCTGCTCGGAAATGTCATTCCGAACAACACGCTGATCATCAGCATCGCATTTGCAGTACTGGCACCGCTTGGACTGTTCCGCGGACCGTTTACCTTATTCGGATGTGGAGCAGCTACACTCGGAATTTTAAAAGGAATCGGATTCTCCACTCCGTATCTCTATGCGCTGATGGTCATTCCTTCGATCACGATGAACGTATCGATCTGTATGACACAGAGCTGGATCGCATGGGGCGTAAGCTATGCAAAAGTTTCTACAAGAGAACATTTGAAGAAGACATTGCCGGTTGCATGGATCATTTGCGCAATTATGCAGGCAATCACATATATCATGTTTGGTTAAGGAGAGGGTGAAAATGAGTAATAGAAAAGTACGCATGGGAATAGATGTCGGCGGAACCCACACAAAGGCGGTTGCGATCGACAATGCAACACATCAGATCATCGGAAAATCTTCCGTGAAAACATCGCACGATGACAAAGCGGGTGTGGCAGCAGGTGTTGTTCAGGCATTTCAGAACTGTCTGAAAGAAAACCAGATCGATCCAAAGGATGTCATTTTCGTTGCACATTCCACGACGCAGGCGACCAATGCGCTGATCGAAGGTGACGTCGCGCATGTAGGCGTAGTCGGAGTTGGACCGAAAGGTGTGGGCGGATGGCTTGCAAAGGCGCAGACGAATATGAAAGATATCAATCTTGGCTCCGGAAGATTTATCCGTCTGCACAACCGTTTTATCTGTGACGAGAAGCTTTCCGACCAGCTTGTGACAGACACGATCAAATCACTTGTGGGAGAAGGAGCCCAGGTGATCGTTGCCAGCGAATCTTACGGTGTAGATGATATGGAAAATGAGACCGGGATCTGTGCGATCGCGAAAAATATGGGGCTGGAAGCGACAGCGGCTAGCGAGATCACAAAGCTTTACGGCCTTACCCGCCGTACGCGGACGGCGGCGATCAACGCGTCTATCCTGCCGAAAATGCTGAACACTGCCAATTCCACAGAACAGAGCGTCAGAAGCGCAGGGGTGGAAGTCCCTCTGATGATCATGAGAGGGGACGGTGGTGTCATGGAGATCAGCGAGATGAAGAAACGTCCGGTGCTGACGATGCTCTCCGGACCGGCGGCTTCTGTCATGGGAAGTCTGATGTATCTGCGCGCTTCCAACGGGGTGTATTTTGAGGTGGGCGGTACAACGACAAACATCGGTGTCATCAAAGACGGACGTCCGGCGATCGACTATTCGGTTGTGGGTGGTCACAGAACATACATCAGCAGTCTGGATGTGCGTGTGCTCGGTGTTGCCGGCGGAAGTATGGTGCGCGCCGACAAGAGCGGTGTCAAAGATGTTGGTCCTCGTTCTGCACATATCGCGGGAATGGATTATGCCGTATTCACTCCGGAAGAAGAAATCGTAGATCCGAAAGTTGTCTTCTTCAGCCCGAAGGAAGGCGATCCGGATGATTATGTGGCAATCGAATTGAAGAACGGAAAACGGATCACGATCACAAATACTTGTGCGGCAAATGTCCTTGGACTGATCAAGCCGGAATATTTCGCATATGGAAATGCCAGCGCGGCAAGGAAAGCGATGCAGCCGCTGGCAGACTATATGGGCAAGACTGTCGAGGAAGTTGCTACACAGATTCTTACGAGAGCTTATGAGAAAATCGAGCCGATCATTATGGAACTGGCGGAAAAATACCGCCTCGAAAAAGACCAGATCAGTCTTGTGGGAGTCGGCGGAGGCGCGGCTTCTCTGATCGGGTTCTGTTCTGACAAAATGGGACTGCGCTATTCAATCCCGGAAAACGCGGAAGTAATCTCTTCCATCGGTGTTGCGCTTGCAATGGTGCGTGACGTTGTGGAACGTGTTGTTCCGAATCCGACGCCGGAAGATATCCGTTCGATCAAGGCAGAAGCGATCGACAAGGCGGTGGAGAGCGGTGCGGCGGCAGAAAATGTGGACGTCCATATCGAGATCGACCCACAGACCTCCAAGCTGACTGCGATCGCACTTGGCTCTACTGAAGTAAAGACAACGGATCTTCTGAAAGAATGTACCCCGGAGGAAGCATGTGAACTTGCGGCGGAAGATTTAAAAGCGACAAAGTCAGAAGTTTCGGAAGAGTGTGCGACAAAGAACTTCTATGTATTTGGAATGGAACGAAAAGGGAAACATCCGGTTCGTATCCTCGATAAAAAAGGATTTATCAAAGTACAGAGAAATGATGCGAAAGCAGTTCTCTGCAAGGCGGGAAGTTACCGCAATATTGTTTCCCAACTCTGGGAAGAACTGGCGATCTACCAGCAGGATGCGATCTTAAGACCGGATTATTATATCTGCGCCGGCGCAAGAGTCATGGACTTTGCAGGATCTGTGGATCTTGATAAGATCATGATGCTGATGGAAGTAGAGATGCAGATGATCAACCCGGCGGACGATGTGATCATTGTGGGAGCAAAAAACAGTCTGTAATCTGTCCCATCCGGTAGCAAAAAGATGTGCGCGGAAAGAGAGGAAGTGCTTTTATATGGAAAGAAACGAAAAAAAAGAAAAGTGGACTCGGCTTTTGGATGCCTTTTCAGGAAAAGGCGCTTCCCATTCCGTGCCTGCTGTGCCGGATGGTCTGCAGAAAGATCCGGGAGAGATGGCGGAGGAACTGGCGAAGGTTCCGGAACGTGTCTGGGGAATGTATGCGTTTGAACGGGAACCGCTGGAAGGAAAATTTACAAAAGAACAGAAATACGAGTATATCAAAAAAGCCAATGCATGTGGAAGAGCGTGGGCAGAAAGAGTGTCAGAAGCGTATCAGACAGCAGATCCCGGACTTCTGGCAGAGCGTATGGGAATGAAAGTGCTGCAGAAGAAAACGCCGGCAGGAGGCGGGATCGTGCTGTTTGCCCAGTTTGTACAGCCGGATGAGATCACCATATTTACCGACTGTGTTACAAAGGCACAGAAAATCTACCGGGAATCCGGCTGCCCTCTGCTTGCAGAAGAGACACTGCGCTCGGTACTGCTTGCACATGAGCTTTTCCATGCAGTCGAAGAACGTCACGCAGGAGAAATTTATACACGGACAGAGAAAGTAGAATTGTGGAGGCGTCCATTTTCCAACCGCTCATCGATCGTCTGCCTGTCAGAGATCGCGGCAATGGCATTTGCGGCACAGCTGACCGGAATGGAGGTATCTCCGTATATGCTCGATGTGCTTCTTGTATATGCTTATGATAAAAATGCGGCATGGGGACTTTATGACGAAGTGTGCAGGCTCTGGAGTGAAGAGGAGGAATAGGATGGTTACAACAAAGATTCAATATGCAGAAAAATACGGGGATCCCGGAGAAAAATTTAAGAAAGCATTCCAATTTTTGCGAGAGACAGATCTTCGGTCCCTTCCGGTTGGGAAAGTCCCGATCGATGGGGATGAGATCTTCGCGGATGTGCAGAGTTACACGACAATGCTGCCGGAAGAATGTCCGTTTGAATCTCACCGGAAGTATTTTGACATTCAGTATGTGGCAGAAGGGGAAGAGGCTTTCGGATATGAACCGGTGGAACATCTGAGCGCTTCCACAACATATGATGAAGCGCGCGATCTTATCTTTTACGACGAGCCGGCGCAGAGCGGAAAAATCATACTGCGGGCGGGAGACTTTGCAATCGTACCGCCGGAAGATGGACATGCGCCGAGAAGGATGACAGAAAACGGAGCGTGTAAAGTGAAGAAGATCGTTGTAAAAGTGCGGGTGTAGGAAAAAGACCATTTCTGTCAGAAACCCAGGTGAGAGAGTGATTCTGACAGAGAATGGTCTTTTTTTGTTAAAATTTCTTTTTATAAAGAACGTCCTGACGGAACACAAATTTTCGTATTTCAGCCTCGAGCTTTGGCGAAAGGTGAAGAAACTGGCAGCCGTATCCGGTAAGACCGTCAACGCGAACCGGACGCTTCTTGACAATGCGGGCAGTAACCTCAGGCTGCTCGTCTGTATCAGGAAACTCAAAGGAGAAGTTCATACCAGGTTCAAATTTCTGGTCAGAAACAAATAAAAGTCCGCTTGCACTCAGATCCTTGATTGTTACCGGAACTTTTGCGTAAAAGTTTGGACAGTCAATATCGATATCGATCGAAACCTGAATGCGTAATTCATCTCTGGCTTCCGCCGTATCAGTAGTTGTTCCACGTACCAGATAGTAAGGTTTTCCACTGGCATCTGTGCGATATAAGGTAAGATTTTCGGACAGAACAAAACGACATGGCGCAAATGTATAAGCTTTCCCGTCAGGAATTAAAAAAAGCTGGTCGGGAAGATTCCGGGTTAATTCTTCCGGGAGAATAAAAATAACCGTATTGGACGATTGTTTTGTGTATTGTACTTCCGAAAAGTAGGAAGTATCCAGTGTGTAAAGAATGCCATGGCGAAGATTCTGCAGTTGTTCCATAGTATTGCCTCCTTATAATGAAAAATAGTATAAAGTCATTGCAATTCTTACAATTTGTAGAACTATTTTAGGAATAAAATGGTTCTATATGCCTTAATTATAAAAGGAATCACGGAAAAGGTCAATGTAAAAAGAGAAAATGTACAAAAGAGCTTTTGATAAATGGATATAAAACGTACAAAAGTGCCAAAAACAACAACTGCTTTGTCGTAGAGGGACAGCCTGGAGCAACAGAAAGAAAATCAGTGATGCACAGTGAAGGAGATTTTATAAATAAGAAAAATGCTGTCTGAACTTTGCCAGACAGCATAAATGACAGTATTTTCAATTACTGTAATAACTGAAGAACTCCCTGCGGAACCTGATTAGCCTGAGCGAGCATAGCCTGAGAGGACTGAACAAGAATATTATTCTTTGTATAAG
>CAUWEA010000008.1:0-57367 GCA_963557735.1 uncultured Faecalimonas sp.
CATACATTATACACTATTTTTTACGATTTGAGAAATTTCTTATAAAGTAAAAAAGTTCGCAGATACGAGAAATGCCGTCTCCTCTGCACTCATCCCAAGCGCACTGGCAAGGATCAGCGGAACCGCTATCGTTCCCGGACACATTGTCAGCACATGCTGGAACCCGATGATCAGTATTTTCTTCCAGCTTACCTTCTCATTAAAGACATCCTGCTTCATCTCAACTCTCCCGTCCGTCTCCTAATCCCAGAATCCTTCGTGTACTTTTGCTGCTTCTACTTCGACTTCCTCAACCGGTCCGATCACCTGAATGTCCTTCTGTCCTCTTGCAAACACATCCCGGCACGGAAGATCAAATGTCGGATTCTGCTCATGGCTTCCGGTCAGCTGCAGCAGACGTCTCTCTGTCATTCCATATACCACTCTTCCGATATTTGCCCAGTAGATCGCACCTGCACACATTGCGCAAGGTTCTGCAGTTGTATACAGTGTACAATCCCAGAGATATTCTTTGGAATACTCATGAGATGCTCTCGCTGCCAGTGCCGCCTCTGCATGGCCTGTACAGATCTTATCTGTAATCTCGATATTTCCCTGCTCCATAATGATCTCTCCGTCTTTGTTCACCAAAAGCGCTCCAAACGGGGTATTTCCTGCTGCTCTTGCCTCTTTTGAAATCTCAATCGCTCTTCTTAAATAGTATTCGTGACTCTGATACATCTTTTATCCTCCTTAATATTATACCTATTATGTCATAGGTATTACCTTTTATGTTTTGAATTGTATCACAGAGCTCAAAAAAAGTAAAGAAAAACGTGTCATAAATTTCAGATTCTGCCGAACCCTTCCATTATGACACCTCTCTCTGTCCTATCTTTCTTTTTTATTTCCTGTTTTTGCTTCTTTATTTTCCCGAAACAGTCAGATTGCCCACATACACCGATGGCGCTCTGACAAATGCAGCCGACGGCGGTGTCTCTGCCGGATCATTTCCAACCTCAGTGATCTGTCTTAACATCTCATAGAAATTACCTGCGATCGTCACCTGCGAAAATGCCTCTGCCTTCTTTCCCTCCCGGATCACCACTCCCTTGGAGATCAGTGAGAAGTTTCCGGTTCTCGCATCCACTCCTGCAAACGTTCCATCGATTCCGGTCACAAGAATACCTTCACCTGCCGCGCGCATCATTTCCTCTAACGTCTTTCCCCGTCCGTCACTGCTCCGCATCTCTACATTCGTCACTCCGGTTCCGATCTCCGAGCGGAAATCCGCTTTAAACCCATTCCCGGTACTCTGCTTTTCATCTGCTTCCTTCGCGGATGCATTATGATACAATGCTGTTTCAAAAATTCCTTCGCGGATCAGATATTTTTTCTGCACTGCATTTCCTTCATCATCGATAGTCCTTGTCTCTCTTCCTCCGTCCAGTTCTGGATCCTCCACAACAGTAATCTTCTCTGATGCGATTCTGGTTTTCTCCCGGCCCTCCAGCCTGCTCATTCCTTCCTGCATCGCATTTCCATAGAAAATCGGCAGATATGCTTCAAGAAGCTCTGCCATTACCGTATTCTTCAGAAGTACCTTGTACACTCCGGAAGGAAGCACAACGCTGTGAAGGCGCGCTTTTGCCTCCCCTGCCACTTCTTCTGCAAGCATCTCCGGCGAAAATGCCTCTCCCGGCACTCCATATGCCCCGGCATAGGCAGCTGCAGTATCCCCGTCTGCTCTTGCGATCGCACTGACTCCCAGATAGCGGTATTCTCCGCTGTCCTCAAGCCACTGACGCTCCGGATGATAAATTGCCGTCTCTGTTCTCTGATGATAGCAGGCACATTCATTGACCACATCTGCACCATGATCCAGCGCTGCACGCTCTGCGCGCCTGAGCAGTTCCTCCTCACGACACAGTTCTTTCGCACAGCAAAACTCCTCTACATAAGAAAACTCCTCTGTGCTTCGCAAATCCTCCAGAGTACACAACTTCTCCGTATCACACAGTTTCTCTGAAAAATCACATTCATCCTGCGTCCACGCTTCCGGATGCTCTTGTGACATCCCGCCAGATGTTTCTGACTGCCCTGCTTCTCTGAGTCTGCCGGCGATCTCCTGCGGACATTCCAGACTGTTGGCATAAGTGTAATACCGCTGATCCTCTTTCCATGCTTCCACAAACACCCGAAGTTCCCGGGACACGCTCTTGCGGTCTGTCTCCTGTGAAAATACATTGACCTCATAGCCATACTGTTCCTGCAGATAGAACTGGATCCTGGAAAAACCTTCCCGCTCCAGAAGTCCTTTCAATTCTTCTGCCCTCTGTTTATTCTCCCGGCTGATCATGACGCATCACCTCCCACTGTCATCTCTGACACTCTGACCGTAGGCTGTCCGGCGCTGATGTAAAGCGCGCCGCTCGCGGCATAGCAGAATCCCTGACCGATCTCATAGTCATTTCCGACCATATCTACCTTCTTCAAAATATCTCCGCCCGTTCCGATCAGTGTCGCGCTGTGCACCGGAACCGTAATCTCCCCGTGTTCGATCAAAAATGTCTCACTCGTATTAAAATTAAATTCCCCGGTTGATGGAAGCACAGATCCGGCATTGATGCTCTTTACATAAATCCCATGTTCGATTTCTCCGATGATCTTTTCTACCGGATCTTTTCCTGGCGCAATATAGGTATTTGTCATCCTGGAAGTCGGCGCAAAACGGTAATTCTCTCTTCTTGCCGAACCTGTCGGCTCCATCTGCATCCGCTTTCCATTCAGACGGTCTGTCATATAGCCTTTGAGGACACCGCGTTCGATCAGCACGTTTTTCCTCACCGGCTCTCCCTCATCATCCACACCAAGCGATCCCCAGTGTCCTTCCATCGATCCATCGTCGATCAGCGTTACTTTCCCGGATGCGACCCGCTCTCCAAGCCTGCCGCAAAATTCAGAAGCATTCTTTGCCACGCTGGATGCCTCCAGTGAATGTCCGCATGCCTCATGGAAAAACAGCCCTCCAAATCCATTTCCGATCACAACCGGCATTCTTCCGGTCGGACATGGCTTCGCGTGGAGCAGCGCCTTCGCAGACATGGCAGCCTTTCTTGCATATGCCTCCACATCGATCTGATCGTAAAATTCAAATCCCTTCATCGCCCCCGGTCCCACATAGCTGGTCTGGCATTCTCCGTCTGCCTCCGCATAAGCCGTCAGGTGCAGCCTTGTCTTCACCCGGTGGTCCTGGACAAATCTTCCTTCTGTATTCGCGATCGTCACATGCTGATCCATATCAATATATTTTGCCCGCATCTGGGTCACAGCGCTGTCTGTCATTTTTCCTGCACAGATCCCCCGCTGCATCAGTTCCAGCTTCTGCTTTGCATCAGCTTTTTTCCAAACATGATCCTGCACTTTTTCTGCATTTCCAGGCAGGGAGAGCAGTTCTCTCTGCCTGCTTCCCCCCGCTGCCTTCCACGAAGACAGCAGCTGAAAAATGCCTCTCTCACTACAGTCTGATGTATGCAGATAAGTAGACTGCAGACCAGAAAAAATACGGATACCGACTCCCCGCTCTCTTCCGGAAGAGCAGTTCAAAAGCTTCTCCCCAAGAAGAAGAATATCACTTTTCTCTGTATCTTCATAAAAAACTTCTGCGAAATCACCGCCGTGTGACACTGCATAATCCAGTATTTTCTCGATAAGCGACTGATTCATCTTTTATTTCTCCTTGTTTCCACAACTCTTCTCGCACAAATGGCATGCAACAAAATGTTCCGGTTCCACTTCCACCAGTTTCGGATTTTCCTTTGCGCAGATTTCCATCGCATATCTGCATCTCGCCCGGAATTTACATCCCGGCGGCGGATCGATCGGGCTTGGCACTTCTCCTTCCAGCTTGATCCGCTCTTTTTTCGCTCCAGTTTCTGTGTCGATATCCGGGATCGCAGAGATCAGCGCCTGCGTATACGGATGCAGCGGATGATCGTATAATTCATGATTGCCTGCCAGTTCGACCATCGATCCCAAATACATCACTCCTACCTTGTCAGAGATATGTCTTACCATCGAAAGGTCATGGGAGATAAACAGATACGTCAGTCCAAATTCCTTCTGCAGCTGGATCAGAAGATTGACTACCTGCGCCTGGATCGAAACATCCAGTGCAGAGATCGGCTCGTCACAGACAATGAATTTTGGTTCCACCGCAAGCGCCCTTGCAATCCCGATACGCTGTCTCTGTCCTCCGGAAAGTTCATGTGCGAAGCGGTTCGCATATTCTGCACTTAATCCTACTTTATTCAGCAGATCTGCAACTCTTTTTGCTTTCTCTTCCTCAGAAAATTTAAAATGTACGTTCATCCCTTCCGAGATGATCTCCCCGATCGTCATTCGCGGATCGAGAGACGCATAGGGATCCTGAAAAATGATCTGCACATTTTTCTTAAACTTCAGAAGTTCTTTCCCTTTCAGTCTGGATACATCCTGCCCCTCAAAAAACACACTGCCCGAAGTCGGCTCATACAGTTTCATCATCGTTCTCCCGCAGGTTGTCTTTCCACATCCGGATTCTCCTACCAGCCCCAGCGTTTCTCCCTGCTTCAGAGACAGATTCACATGATCCACTGCCTTTAATGTCTGCTTTCGTCCAACCTTGAAATATTTGCACAAATCCTTTACTTCCAGAATTGTATCCGCCTCTTGTAATGCTTTAACTGTCTGATCCATCTTCTTTCCTCCTGTCGTAGAATGATTTTACTTTTGGAGCATTCTTATGCTGCAGCCAGCAGGACACCTTATGCGTGTCACTGATACTGTACTCCTGCGGATTTCTCTCCTTGCAGATCGGCATACAATACTCACACCTGGAAGCAAACGGACAATGATTCAGCGGAAGGATCAGATCCGGCGGCGTTCCTTTTAATGCATACAGCTCTTTCTTTGTCTCTTTCTCCATCTTCGGAACAGAGTTCAACAGCGCCCATGTATATGGATGACGACTCTCTTCAAAAATCTCCTTTGCGGTTCCCCGCTCCACCACTTGTCCGGCATACATGACCTGAATGCGGTCCGCAAAGTTTGCAACCACTCCCAGGTCGTGCGTTACTAAAATAATCGCCGTGTTCATCTTCTCTTTCAGTTCACTCATCAGATCCATGATCTGTGCCTGGATCGTCACATCCAGCGCTGTCGTCGGTTCATCTGCGATCAGGATCTTCGGATTGCACGCGAGCGCCATCGCGATCATCACTCTCTGGCGCATTCCTCCAGACATCTCATGCGGATAGTTGTCGATCCGTTTCTCCGGACTTGGGATATTTACCATCCGCAGCATCTCGATTGCTTCTTCTCTTGCCTGCTTTTTATCCAGATGTTTGTGGATCTTCAGACTCTCCATGATCTGTTTTCCAACCGTCATGGTCGGATTTAAAGAAGTCATCGGATCCTGGAAGATCATGCTGACTTCATCTCCACGAAACGAGCACAGTTCTTTCTGATTCATTGCAAGCACATCTTTTCCATCACAGATGATCTTCGATCCTTCCTTGATCTCTGCAAACGGCGGCTTTAACAGCCTTAAGATCGATTTTGCAGTCACGGTCTTTCCACATCCGGATTCTCCTACAAACGCCAGCGTTTCTCCTTTGTTCAGTTCAAAACCGACCCCTCTGACCGCCTTTACTTCTCCTGCATATGTATGAAAAGAAACATGCAGATTGTCCACTTCTAATATTTTCTCTTTCTCTGACATTTCCATATCCTCCCGCTATTTTCTCTGTTTTGGATCCAGTGCATCTCTCAGTCCGTCCCCAAGCAGTGTAAATGAAAGCATCGTAAGCGCAATCATCAGCGCCGGGAAAAGCATCTGGTATGGATAAAACATAAAGTTCTGCTGTGCTGCGGATGCAAGCGCTCCCCAGCTTGTGTTCGGAGCCTGGATTCCAAGTCCGATATAGCTCAAAAATGCTTCCGAGAAAATATATCCCGGGATATCAAATGTGATCGCAACAATGATGAGACTGATCGTATTCGGGATCATATGTTTCAAAATTGTTTTGATCGGGGAAACCCCAAGTGCATTTGCCGCAAGGACAAATTCCTGAGATTTCAGCTGAAGCATCTGTCCGCGGACAAGCCTTGCAATCCCGCACCAGCCGGTCAAGGTCAGAGCCAGCATCAAGGTTCCGAGACTCTTGCTGTCTGTCACAACCGAAATTAAAATAACGATGATCAGATACGGAATACTCAGGAGTACTTCTACGATTCGCATCATGATATCGTCTACGATCCCTCCAAAGTATGCTGCGATCCCGCCGTAAATACAGCCGACTACACTCGAGATCACTGCTCCGGTAATACCGATCAGAAGAGACACGCGGCCCGCCTGCCAGACTCTGGCAAAAATATCTCTTCCAAGAGAATCCGTACCAAACCAGTGTTTTCCACTTGGCGCCTGATTGATCGCATTTGTATCAATCTCCTCAAACGCATATCCGCTGATCTTCGGTCCAAAGATCACCATAAATGTCATCAAAAGTAAAATAATCAGCGCCACCAGCGCAATTTTATTCTTCTTTAATCTGCGCCACGCATCTTTCCAGTAGCTTACCCGCGGTCTTGCAAGCACTTCCGGCTCATCATCCAGACCGATGATCTGAAATTTCTCTATCGAGATCTCCTCATTAGGATCAAATGTATTCCTCACTTCTTTTTCCATTTTGTTCTCCTCCCCGACTATTTGATCCTGATCCTCGGATCTAAAATACTGTAGGCAATATCAATGATCAACTGCGCGATGACAAATAGTCCTGCGGCAAAGATAGTCGTTCCGATGATCATTGTATAATCTCTGTCATTGATGGAACTGATATAGTAAAATCCAAGTCCCGGTATTCCGAAAATCTTCTCCACTACAAACGCTCCGGTGAAAATTCCGGAGATCTGTCCTCCGAGGATCGTCAGACACGGCAGAAATGCGTTGCGGAGTACATGATCCTTGATCACATGGAAACGGTCTACCCCTTTTGCCTCTGCAGTGAGGATATAATCTTGTCCCAGCACATCAAGCATATTGGATTTGACGTATCTTGCGTACGTTGCGATCGTTCCAAGACACATTACCGCTACCGGCAGGATAATATTTTCCGGTTTTCCCCATCCGGTTGTCGGAAGCACCTGGAACTTTACCGTAAATACATACTGCAGCACTGCCGCCAGCACAAAGACCGGGACTGTGATTCCTATGATCGCGACAAACATGACGAGATAATCCGGCCACTTATTCCGGTTCAGCGCCGCAATGATTCCAAGCAGCACACCGATCACAAGACCGATCAGAAGCGCCAGCCCTCCCGGTACTGCTGAGACTTTTGAATTTGTGATAATCGTATCTGTGACACTTCTTCCTGGATATCGGAGAGATTCTCCAAGTTCTCCCTTCGTGAGAAGGTTCTTTAAGAAAATCCCATACTGCTCTGTCTTTGGTTTATCTAATCCATACTTTGCATAATAATTCTCTCTCGTCTGTTCCGGCAGGTTCTTTGCCATATATGCCAGAGGATCTCCCGGTATACTGTGCATCAAGAAAAATGTTGCCGTAGTAATAATGAATAGTGTAAGTATCATATAGCTGATCCGCTTCAATATATACTTAGCCATAGTGCCTCTCCTTTGTCTTTTTTATAATTGTATCCCTTTGATAAAAGGAGGTTGCAGCCTTTTCATGCCGCAATCTCCTTTTATTTTTGATCTGTTCCTTTTCTTTCTGTTTCTATCTTCCGCTGATGTAAAGCTTCTTAGAGCCCATTGTTGTGAATGGAAGTTCAGAAATATTTTTTACATATTCATATGTAAATGCGTGTTTGCTTTCATTTACAACCGGACATAATGCACATCCTTCTTCAAAGAGAAGTTTCTCTGCCTGCTTATACAGTTCCACACGCTTCGCCTCATCCATTTCTACTGAAGCCTGATCGATCAGTGCATCATACTCTGCATTCTCCCAGAAAGTCGGAATAGATCCTGCATTCGATTTCATCAAAGAAAGCATGGAAATCGGATCGTTATAATCAATTCCCCATACCATATAGCCCATCTGATAGTCACCGGAATTTGTCTTTGACTGGAACGTTCCCCACTCATTTGTATCTAATTCAATATTGACACCAAGTTCCTTTTTAAATACCTGCTGATAATATTCTCCATAATTTCTGATCCACTGGTTGGTATCTCCCAATGTAAATTTAATGTCCAGTTTGGATGGGTCTGATCCAAGTCCCAGCTCTTCCATTCCTTTTAATAACAGTTCCTTCGGATCTTCTGATTCGTACATCGCCTTCAATGGCTCTTCTACCTGTTCTCTGTAGATTCCCTGCTCTCCTGTGGAAACTCCGTTCGGAACCCAGGAATACAGCGGATCCATCGTATCAAAATAGATTGATTTTGCCACTTCTTCACGGTTGATCGCGAGTGTAAATGCTTTTCTGATATTTTCATTTCCAAATAACTTATCTTTCGTATTAAAGAAATGGAAACGCACACTTGGGATCACTGATTTTGTGTAAATGACATCTTCTTTTGATTTGAATCTGTCAATCCACTCCGGTGTTCCGCTGCTGCATGTATCCAGTGATTTATTTTCAAATGAATTATAGATCGCATTTTCATCATTTAAAATCTTATAGTTTACATTTTGCAGATGTACATTTTCTGCATCCCAGTACTTCTCATTTTTTGCAAGCACGATTTCTGAGTTATGTGTCCATGTCTGAACAACGAACGGGCCGTTTCCTACAATATTGTCTTTTTCCGCACCATATGTCTCACCATATTTTTCTACAATATCTTTTCTAAGTGGAAACATCGCTCTTGTATCAGTCAGTGATAAGAAATACGGAGTCGGTGATTCCAGTGTAATTTCCAGTGTCTTATCATCTACTGCTTTCACGCCAAGCTCTGATACTGGTTTTTCCCCATTATTCACTGCCACACCATTTTTAATACATGTGATCAGATAAGCATTTGGAGATCCTGCTTCCGGATCCAGTGTTCTTGTGATTCCATATGCATAATCTTCCGCTGTCACCGCTTCTCCGTCAGACCATTGATTGTCGCGAAGTTTAAACGTCCACACCGTTCCGTCCTCGTTAGACTCCCATGACTCAGCTCCTGCTCCGACTCTGACATTCTCTCCATCTTTTTCATCCAGACGTGTCAGCGGTTCCATAATATTCAGAAGAATACTGTTTCCGTACATATCATTTCCTTTGACACTGTCCAAAGTAGATGGATCTGATCCCATTGATGTGTTAAAATACTGCTCCGCATCCAGCACATCTCCATTGACTGTCTTTTGTTCCCCTTCTGCTTTTTTGTCTTCCGAACCTCCTCCGCAGGCTGCCATCGAGAAAGTCATCACACCTGCCAGCGCCAGTGCCAGCAATCGTTTCATTTTCATAACCTTTCCTCCTTCTATGTGATCTATATGGTTATTTGTTTTGTCTATATTTTATCATCCACTATATTTTTAGTCAATATAATCAAAAAAAGTCGTGTAAAATATACTTTTTGCATATTTTACACGACCATTTTTATATTATTCACTATAATTTTTATTCATTTTCACTAAACAGCTCTGTGAACTTTTCTTCTGTCCTCCCATAGTCGCTCCGACAGCTCATCCGCATGTCAACAGCTGAAGTCAGAATATTTACAAGCATCATCGGAACTGACGGTGTATTTAAAAATAATCTCGTTGTACTTGGTGCAAGCAGCGAAAAACTACTATGTACTATAATCTCTGCACTTTCTACATTTGTCACCGCACATACAGTTGCCCCCAATTCTTTTGCATATGCAGCAAGCTTCTCTGTCATAAAATAATAGTCCGGAAATGAGATCGCGATCATCAACGTCTCCTGATCCATCATCGCCAATGCTGAGTGTACGCTGTCATTCAATTCGGTATCTACTACCACTGCTCCGATACCGATTCCTGCCAGTCTCAGCTTTAGAAATTCTGCCAGCAGCTTCGAAATTCCTCTTCCACAGATCAATATTTTCTTACTCACTAAAATCTGATCCGCAACTTGGAAAATCTGTTCGATATCCATCTGCTCAAAAAATTTCTGCGCCATCGCGCTTTCTTCTTCACAGATTTCCTGCAAAAGCTTTTTCTGCTCTTCCATGTCACATTTTGGAACATAATTGGATGGATATTCATTTTCCTTGTGCAGCTCAATCTTATTCTGCATACTGATATATTTGCGGAATTCATATTTCACTTCGTTAAAATTTGCATACCCAAATGCACTGCACGCGTTTAAGATCGTCATCTCCGTCACCTGCGTCTCTGCACTTAGGTCTTTCAATGTAATAAAAGACATCTTATCCACATGACTCATCATATAATCTGCGATCTGCTTTTGTTTCTTTGTCATGTCCGGATATCTTTCTTTTAACCTCTCAATGATATTCATTTTCTGTACTCTTTTCTATAAATTCTCTGCAAGCGCCAGCGCCTTTTCTACCATCACATCAATATTATAATACTGATATTCCGCCAGCCTTCCGAGCAAGTAGAAATTCTCCACTTCTCCGACTTCCCTTTTGTATTTTTCATAGAGCGCATGATTCTCCTCATTTGCGATGGAATAATATGGGATTTCTCCTTTAGCTCCCGTGTACGCAAACGGATACTCCTTGGAAATCGTAGTTCCATCACACTTCTGTCCCGTGAGCCATTTATACTCTGTGATCCTTGTGTAGTCCTGATCGACCGTATAATTAACAACGGAATGGCCCTGGTAATCTTCCTGCTCATAATGTTCAAAATCAAAACGCAGTGTGCGGTACGGAAGTCTTCCATACTTACACGCAAAGAACTCATCCAGAGGCCCTGTAAAGACGACCTTGCCTTCAAACGGTACATTTTCAAAATATACCTTACCATCTGCAATTTCCAGTACGTCCTTCGCCTCTGTATGCAGTCTCACTTCGATATTCGGATGATCCAGGATCCGCTCAAACATCTTTGTAAATCCCTCTGCCGGAACTCCCTGGTACTTGTCCGCAAAGTATCCGTTGTCATAAGAAATATTGACCGGAACTCTTGCAGTCACCGCCGGGTCGATCTCCTCCGGCTTCTTGCCCCACTGTTTCATCGTATAATATACATAAATGTTATCATACACAAATGTTCCGACCATCTGAAGGTCACTGTCCTCATGCTGCATCAGATCCAGGATTGGCACTTTCGTCCCCATCCCATAGGTGGACACGAGTTTTTCTTTCAGCCGCGCCGCAGTCTCTTCCCCGAACGCTTCCTGAAGAGTATGCAGATTAAATGGAACCGGCATATATTTTCCGTGCACGTTTGCGACAACCTCATGATGAAATGCATACCAGTCTGTAAATTTTGACAAATACTCATAGACGCTCTCATTATTTGTATGGAAAATATGCGGACCATATACATGGACCAGCACTCCATGCTCATCCTTCTCATCATAACAGTTTCCTGCGATGTGTCCTTTTTTCTCTATCACAAGTACCTTCTGGTTCTTTTCTGCCAGTTCACGTGCCACAACAGCGCCGGCGGCGCCGGCGCCTACTATAATTGCATGATACATTTTCTTCCTCCTCATTCTGCAAGATTCTTTTCTTGTTCTCTTGCCATTCAAAAAATTATGGATGATTCCTTTCTTCATTTTACACTATCAAAAAGGACCACGTCAACGATTCTTAAAATAGATTTCACAATCTTCTGTTTTTCATGTATATTTAATAAAGAGAAAGCAACTGTCAAGTCACTTTCTCTTCATTCTTAAAACAATATGAAATTTTGTAAACAGCTCCTATTTAAAAAGTTCTGTAAACATAACCTCTGATGCCCGGGAATTTTCCTTAAAGCTCATTTCAATCTCCACTGCAGATGTCAAAATGTTAATTAATGCTGTAACTACGGACGGGGTATTTAAAAATAATCTCGTCGTACTCGGAGCATATAATACCCAATCAGAAAATTGTACAATTGGTGCCTGATCATTATCTGTTAATACTAATATTTTTGCCTTACACCCTTTTGCATATGCCGCGACCTTATCTGTCATAAAATAATAGTCTGGTAATGAAATTGGAATTAATAAGGTCTTATCATCAATCATTGCAAGCGCCGCATGAAGACTATCATTCAATTCTGTATCAACAATGATTGCACCTATCCCAATGCTTGCTAATCGAAGCGTGAAAAATTCAGCCATTAATTTTGATACCCCACGACCACATATGATTATTTTTTCGCTTGATACTATTTCATGAGATATACGAAAAAGCTTTTCAATATCTGTATTCTCCACAAACCGTTGAAACATTCCTGCTTCTTCTTCCAAAATTTCTGTCAGAACTTTCTTCTGGTCTTCCAGTTCATATTTGGGGATAAATGTAGAAGGATACTCATTTTCCTGGTGTAGCTCAATCTTATTCAGCATACTGATATAATTTCTGAACTCGTACTTAACTTCATTGAAATTCGCATATCCAAAAGCAGCACATGCATTTAAAATTGTCATTTCCGTCACATTCGTCTCTGCACTTAATTCTTTTAACGTGATAAAAGACATTTTATCCACATGATTCATCATATATTCTGCTATCTGCTTTTGCTTTTTTGTCATATTGGAATATTTCTCTTTCAGTCTTTCAATAATGTTCATCTTCCCCAACTTTCTACTTTCAATTCTCTATCTGTTCTTCAGATATTCTGCCATCAGTAAGCCACATTCCAGCTGAATTGCAACTAATTTTTTAATTGGTACAACCTGATAATCAATATTTTGTTCCAATTCTTCTGACAGTTCTTTATGTTTTTGTACGGCAAGATCAAAAGCTTTTTCAAAAGCAGCTTTCTTCTCCGGATCATCTTCTCCTTCCTTCTGCATCTTTTCCAGTTCACTCTCATTTGCACGTATCAGCATTCCATAACTTAATGATTTATAGAATTTAGACATCCATAAATTATCAAATTTTTCTGCATTTGTGGCTGCTTTACTATATTCTGGATTTTCCTGCACCATTCGCTTTGTTGCCTCTGCTGATTCTCCTTCTGTAAATGCTATCAAAGCCATTAAGAATGGATTTTTCTCGTCCATATATTTTTGAGAAATCTTTAATGTATTTTTGATAAATTGATTACTCTCTTCTTCCCATTCTAACTTTTGGAGTACTACATCTTTTCTCAAAACATCTGATGGGGATAAATCAGTAATTCTGGCATCATAAAAGTAAGGAAGTTCTGTCAGCAACGTAAATGCTCCACACACATTTTGTGCATAATCTGCACTGCATGTACCTATATTTAACACATGTCCTATGTTCCCATCATTATACTTTTCCATGTAATCATAATCCTGCCTGATTCCAAGACTTTGATAGATTGCAGGCGCCCACTCCACACAGTACGGAGCTTCCGGCTCCCCTAAATTCAATGGTACTTCCTGCTTATAGGCTGCATTTTTCATCTCTTCATAAATTTCCGGTGTTTGTTCTGTCAGATACCAGTATACTCCGCCAAAACCGGCATTGTGCAGTGAATAAATGAATTCCGGTTTTATTTCATCGATCAATTCCATCATTGCTTTTGTTTCAGGAATTGTATTATGAAAATGTAACTTTTTATAATCGATCGGGAAAGTCCAGTCCACCTGCTGATGTCCGGCAGGTCTGAAAAAGTTTCTCGAATAATTATATAAGGTATATGGGCCTTTCATCCATTTTTCATTTAACTTCAATCCGTCCGTATCCCATACCTTAACAATATACCATGTATAATCCAGTTCATTTCTCAATTTTTCATCTGCTGCCAGTCGTTCTGAAAAATATTCAAGCATCATCGTTCCGATTGGCTCATTTGGATGTGGACATCCAAACATCAATGCCCTGTGAGACCCATTTCCAATTTTGAGGCAATATAATTTTCTCTCTTCTCTTGTCTGCCCAAACTCAAACATTTCCACGCACTCCGGATACTTCTGTTCAAGTTTTCTGGAACTTTCATTTAATTCATCTACGGTCAAAAATTCTTTATATTCTGGTATATCCTGAATTAATTTTTGATAAATATCTTTCATCGCTGTTTCCTCCTTTAATTTTTTCTTTCAGTATGAGAATAGTCTGCCCATCCCCATTTTCCCTGTCCATCGTATGGAAGATTCTCAAACTCTGCCCGATTCACTTCTGGTCCGGCAAAACTTACAATATTAATGTATGGAAGTTCCTCTGCCAATATTGTCTGAATTTCCTGATAATACTCAGCACGTTCTTCCTGGACACTTGTAGAAACACCCTTCTGAAGCAGTTCATCTACTTTCGGATTACTGTAATTTCCCCAGTTTGCTGACTTTCCACTGCCAACCCGATTTGTCAGAGCTACCGGATCTGGTCCCATAAAACCGCCCTGGAGTTCAATCATAAAGTCATGTTCAACACCCACTTTTTGCTGCCATGCATTATATTCCTGAACCTGGATATCAATTCCAATTCCAGCTTCTTCCAAAGTCGCCTTAATCAATTTTGCAGCATCCGGATATCCATTTCCTTCAAAAACATCCAGTGTCAGTCCTTTTACATAAAATCCTTCGCTGTCTTTCTCATATCCTGCATCTTCCAAAATTTTCTGCGCTTCTTTAATATTAAACTCCGGAGCAGTATCTTCTGTATTAGCAGCCCACTCAATCATACTTGGATATAAGCTGTATTCCGGTTTCTGAATTCCATCAAATACTTTTTCTGAAATTTCTTCCCGATTAACAGCAGTCGAAATCGCTTTTCTTAATGCCTGATCCGAAAGCTTTTCATCATCCATGTTGAATACCATTCTCATCGGCGACGGATACTCATTGACCACAACACGAAGATTCTCATCTGCCTCCAGCTGTTTTACGTAAGAAGCCGGAAAGTTCTCATAAAAATCAATCTCCCCGTTTTGCAGTGCCTGGACTGCTGTTGCCTCATCAGGGATAATCGAAAAGATTAATTTTTCTATTTTTGCCGGTTCCGGGTATTCCGGATTTGCTACAAGCGTGATACTCTCACCCTGCTTATATTCTTCAAGCATATATGCACCTGATGTTACCGGCTTCATATTTGCCTCGTTTTCTTCCCATGCCTGTCCATTGTTATATACATGTTCTGGCAAAATAAATGTAGCATACCAGCCCAGAATCGATGCAAAAGATGCATCCGGTTCGCTCAGATGAAAAACAACCGTGTAATCATCCGGAGCTTCAATGGATTCTACATTTGTCATACTCGGACTAAAATAGTAGGTCGGATTTGCCTTAATTGTATCAAACGTATATTTCACATCTTCACTTGTCAATGCTTCTCCATCTGTCCATTTTAAGTCTTCTCTCAACTTAAATGTAAGTGTTTTCGCATCATCGCTGTATTCCCATTCCTTTGCTGCATCCGGAACTAAATTTTGCTTGCTTGAATCCAGTGCACATAACCGGTGATACATATTTTGTACGATCGGATAGGCATTATCATCTCCGGTAATATCCGGATTGAACGTCATCGGATCACCTACTGCACGGATGATAAATGCATCTGAACTTCCTCCACTCTTTTCCTGCTTTGCTTCCGTTCCTTTCTCTTTTCCCCCGGAATCTCCGCCGCAGCCCCCTGCTGCCACACCAAAAATCAAAATTCCCGCAAGTAATAATGCTGCTCTTTTTTTCATCATAAAACTTCCTCCTTAAATAGTGTTTTCCTATTTTGTTTCCGCTAATCTGTGACAAGTTGCCCAGTGTTTCCCATCCTTGTTTTTCTTTTCAGGATAAGACCGGTAACATTCTTCGCATGCCATATAACATCTCGGTGCAAAATAACATCCCGGTCCCGGATTTAATGGTGTAGGCGGTTCTCCGTCTATCGCAATACTCTCATCCTTGTCTTCCGGATCGACTGATGCACAATTTGAAATCAACGTTTTTGTATATGGATGCATCGGATTCTTTACAACTTCATCTGCTGGTCCGTACTCTACAATCCTCCCTAAATACATCACCGCAATATTATCTGAAATGTATCTTGTCAAAGCAATGTCATGGCTGATAAACATAACTGCCGCATTCTTCTTACGGCTCAACTCTATCAGCATATTTATAATATCTGCCCTTACAGAAACATCCAGCATAGAAACCGGTTCATCTGCAATAATAAAACCCGGTTCCAGAAACATCGATCTGATAATTGAGATTCTCTGCAGCTGCCCACCAGATAACTCATGCGGATATCGTTTCAAAATATCCTCTGCCGGTCTAAGGCCGCCTGATTCCAATGCCTTTTTACACATTTCATAGCGTTCTTCTTCGTTTTTCCCAATTTTATAATTGTTCAAAGGACGCATTAATATTTTTCCAATTGTATCACGGGGTGTAAACGTATCAAACGGGTTTTGAAATACAATCTGTACCCTGCTGCAAAACTTCTTATGATCCTCCTTTATCATTTTCTTCGTGGAAACACCTTCGATATAGCAATCTCCTCTTGTCGGTTTTTCCAGCCCCGTCAGGATTTTTCCTAACGTTGATTTTCCACATCCAGACTCTCCGATCACTCCCAGAATTTCTCCCCGTTCAATCCCCAGACAAATTCCATCAACTGCTTTAATCCAGTCTTTCTCTTTTTTTCTTGAAAAAATTTTTTCATTTTTCTTATATGGATACCACATCGCAACATCTTCTACCGATATATATGGTCTATCTGCCATTTTCCTCATCCCCTTCATACAGCCAACATTTAATCAATCGTCCATCTTTGAGTTTTTTCTGTTCCGGCTTTTGCGCCCGGCATTTTTCTGTTGCCCTCTCACACCGCGGTGCAAAAATACACCCTTGATTTTTTTGCGATAAATCTGGTAAAAACCCCGGAATTGCTGTTAATTTTGCATTTTCTCCTTTCAATGACGGAAATGATGTAAGCAGCCCACAGGTATACGGGTGTTTTGGATTTTTAAAAATATCTTTTACATATCCAATTTCCATGAACTCCCCTGCATACATTACAGCAACTTTGTTACACGATGCTGCAACTACGGACATATCATGCGTAATCATAATACGTGTCATATCCATCTCTTTTTCCATTTGAACTACTTCCTGAAGAATCTGCCCCTGGGTCACAACATCCAGCGCCGTCGTAGCTTCATCAAAAATCAATAATTTAGGATTATGAAGCAAACTGATTGCAATTGCTGTTCTCTGTAACATACCCCCTGACATCTCATGCGGATAAAGATGGTAGACACGCTTTGGAAGGTTTACTAGTTTGAGCAAATAAACCATTCTCTCCTCAATTTCCTTTTTCGTAGCCTGCGAGTTATGAACACGATAAATATCTTCTACCTGCTCGCTGATTCTATGAACAGGGCTTAATGCATTCATCGCTTTTTGAAAAACTACTGCAATTCCATTCCATCTGATTGCATTCATTTCTTCCTGGGATAATTCAATCAGATTTTTCCCCATAAACATTGCTTTTCCACTGATTTCTGTTTTCTTCTCATTGTGAAGGCGCAGCAGTGCCATAGCCAAAGTAGACTTTCCTGATCCAGATTCACCTACAACTCCCAGTGAATCGCCCTTCTCTATAGAAAATGTCGCATTCCTTACTGCATAAACTTTTTTGTTTTTATTTACATATGTAACATTTACATCTTCTAACTGGAGAATTTCTTTCATTATCTGTCACCTCCATTCACATGTTTTGGATTCAATACGTGATTCAGTCCATCTCCCAGCAAGTAAAACACTAATACTGTAATAATAATCGCAACTCCTGCGAATGTAGATATCCACCAGGCATTTGTTATATACTGTTTTCCAGTATATATCATCTGTCCCCAGCTGATGATTCCAGGATCTCCAAGTCCTAAAAACGACAGACCTGCCTCTGTCAAAATTGCATTTGACATTCCCATTGTTGTATTAGAGATCACCGGGAAAATTCCATTCGGAATAATATATTTAAACAGAATCTGTATCCTCGTCTCTCCCATCGCTTCAGCACTTTTTACAAATGTCCTTTCCCTCAACGACAATGCCTGTGCCCTCATCAGCTTTGCATTGCTCGGCCACGTTGTAATTCCGATTACAATCATGACATTATATATACTGTTTCCAAATAATGCGATGATCAGTAATATCAGGAAAAAACTTGGAAGCATCATAAATACATTAATAATTTCCGAAATGACGGCATCCACTTTTCCTCCAAAAAAACCTGCAATCCCACCTATCAGAACCCCCAGTACTCCTGAAATCAGCGCTGATATGATCGCAACCATCAATGAGGTTCTGACACCATATATGATCATACTGTAGATGTCCTGCCCCATATGATTTGTCCCAAGCAAATGCCCATTTTCTCCTAACCCCATTAAAATATCTTTTCCATAGTGATAAGGATTCTCTGTTGCCAGTGCAGGGGCTGCTATCACAACAAACAGTAATGCTGCAATTCCAACTATACCTGCAAATAATTGCTTATCTCCTTGTATCGTCTTTACTAATTTATGCATTCTCTTTTTCATATGATTCTGCATCCTCTCACCTCTATTCATATCTTATCCTAGGATCTAACATAGCGTATACAATATCTACGATCAGCATTACGACAGCAACTGATATAGACATAATCAGATAAATCCCCATTAAGGTAGGATAATCTCTCTGATTAATCGCTGTCATTACCAATCTTCCCATTCCCGGCCATGCAAACACAATCTCTATCAAGGTAACACCTGTGATTAAATATGCCATAGAAATTCCAAATATCGTAATCGTAGGAAGAATTGCATTTCTGAAAATATACTTATTGAAAATTTTCTTTTCGCTCATTCCCGTTGCTCTGAATGTTGTGATAAAATCTTCATTTGCCACTTGTAAAACAGAAGATTTTGCAATTCTAAAATATTGAGGCAATAATACCAAAGTTAAAGTCAGTACTGGCAAAAACATATGTTTCATAACATCTATCACATATTGCATACCAGTATAGCTGGCTCTTGTATCTGTCATTCCATAGGATGGAAACCATCCCAATTTAGACGAGAACACTATAATCAACATTAATCCCAGCCAGAATGCCGGCATAGAGTTGAAAGTATAGGAGGTTCCTGACGAAATCATATCGAAGAGTCCCCCCTCATTCCGTGCTGCATAAATCCCCATCAACGTTCCAATAACAGCTGCCAGAATTACAGAAGTCAGTCCCAGCAAAAGCGTTGCCACGACCTTTTCCTGAATCATGTCTGTTACCGGACGATTGTAAATAATAGATGTTCCCAGATCCCCTTTTACAGCTGTCTTCAAATAACTGAAAAATTGAGAAGGCAGGGACTTATTTAATCCATATTTTTCTTCCAGTGCTTCTCTCATTTCCTGACTGCTGTTTTCTTTTCCCATCAATGTTGTAATCGGATCTCCTGGCGCCATTTTAATAAGGGCAAAATTTATAGCAAACACTATAATTACAGTTAGCATTCCTGCTAACATTCTCCGGATTACATATTTTTTCACTCACACCACTCCTTCTTCCTTATTTTTGTATACTTTGTATCTTTTATATCGTTTATTATATATACTACTATTATATATGTCAATATAAATAGGGAATTATTTTCTATATATGTTCATTTATAATAAATACTCTATAAGTATTTTTCCATACCAATACAGAATACCCAAATAGATAATTTTAATTTTTATACTTTTTACTATAATTTTAATTTTTCAAACAGTTCATTCGAAAACCACTTCGCACCGTTTTGCAACAAATTAAAAGCATATCTGAATTTTTCATTCCTTTTACAGTTTCTTCTACCCTTAAGGAACTTTTCATTCAGATATGCTTATTTCTGTTTTTTATTGACTTTTTACTTCTGTTTATATCGTTTCTGTTTTCAGAGACCTTCCCGAACTCCTCTTTCTATTACCATATCACATTCTTTTCTCCTAAGAAGCCCTCCCTTCTTTCATCCTGATCACCTGGTCCGCAATCTTCATCGTAGACTGTCTGTGCGACACAAGGATAATCGTCTTATCTTTCTGCTGTTCTTTGAGCACCTTCAGGATTTCCGCCTCGTTTAAGCTGTCCAGATTACTTGTCGGCTCATCGAGGAGAATGACCTCACTGTCGTGGAGAAATGCTCTTGCAATGCCGATCCGCTGTCGTTCTCCGCCGGAAAGCTGATGGTTTCCTTCCCCTATTACAGTGTCATATCCATCCGGCAGACTCTCGATAAATGCATGGATGTTTGCTTTCTTACATGCCTCCACAACTTCCTCGTGGGAGCTTCCGAGCCGCGCCAGTTTTACATTATTTTCAATAGTATCTTCAAACAAATAGGTATCCTGGATCACATAACTTTCCAGCGACCGGAGACCGTTGGTACTCCATGCTTTGATCGGCTTTCCTGAAATTTTTATTTCGCCTTCTGCCGCATCCCAGAATCTCATCAGCAGTTTGATCAAGGTAGACTTTCCCGAGCCGCTCTTTCCTACAATGCCAAGTATCCCGGTTTTCGGAATTTCCAGCGAAACATCCGACAGAATTTTGTCTTCTTCCCCGCCTTGTTTGTAGGAAAAACTGAGATGTTCCATCGAAAATCCCGCAAAGGACGGCTCTTTTTCTGTTTCCTCTACTTCTTCAACAAGCGGCTCTTCCTCCAGAAGTTCCAGCACCCGGTTTCCACTTGCAAAGGTGTGAAGAAGATTATTTGCAAGGTTGCTCAGCGCCGTCACCGGTCCGAACGACCCAAGCATGGAAATCGTACTGATCACGACACCTTCTGCAGTCAGCATGTTTTTCTGGTACAGATAGATGGAGACAGACAGCATCAGAAAGGAGAAGAAAAGAATCGCACTGTCACAGTTTGCTCTCGCTGTCCCTTCACATTTTTTTAGTCTCCCCTGCAGTTTCGTCAGCTCCCCGCTTTGCTGATCGATCTTTTTTAACCGCTTTTCCCCACTGTCATACTGGATCACTTCGCGCAGTCCACGGATACTGTCAAGAAAATACGTGTTGATCTCCCCAAACTGGTTGCGGTAACGGTTTCCATCTTCTTTTCCCATCTTACTTGTGAGCATCGGCAGGATTCCGCCGACGGTTACATAACCTGCAAGCGCGATCACTGCCAGCGCCAGATGATATCCTGCGAAGAATACCAGCATCACCACACAAGTCAAAACTGCAATGCAGACCGGCGAGATCGTGTGTGCATAAAATACTTCTAAAAGTTCAATATCACTTGTGATGATCGCGATCAGATTTCCCTTATCTTTTCCTTCCAGTTTCGCCGGAGCCAGTTGCCGGAGCTTCTGAAATACTTTATCCCGGATCAGCGCCAGCAGCCGGAATGCGATATAATGGTTTCCCGCCTGCTCCCCATAGCGGAGCGCTCCTCTGAGCAGCGCAAGCACTCCCACACCGATGAATACCGTCTTTATCTCAATCCCGGTCTCTGCTCCGAAGATCCCAAGAATCCCATATCCTCCCAGAATCGTGATGAACGTCGCGCAGAGATATCCGATCACACCCAGAATGACTGCCCCGGTCATGATCAGCCACATTGGTCTGACCAGTCCGATCAGCTGCATGATGATTTTGATCCCACTTCTTCTCTTCATTATACTGCCTCCTCTTCTCTATATTCCTCTAATGTTCTCTGGAGCCGGTACATCTCAGCGTAAGCTCCCTGCTTTTCAAGAAGTTCCGCATGGCTTCCTTTCTCGGTCACGCAGCCTTTCTGCATCATATAGATCTGATCACTGTCCACAACATTTGCAAGTCGGTGCGTAATCTGTATTACCGTCTTCTCTTTCGCAAGATTTCTGATCAGATGCAGGATAATTTCTTCACTTTCCACATCAATGTTGCTTGTCGCCTCATCAAAAATATAAAGCCCGCTGTCGTGGAGCAACGCTCTTGCAATACAGAGTCTTTGTTTCTGCCCGCCGGATAAATTCGCCGCCTGCTCATCCAGCATCGTATCTAACCCGTCCTGCGTCTGGAAAAACTCATACAGATTCACTTTCTTCAGCACTTCAAACAGTTCCTGCTCAGACGCATCCGGATCTCCCATCAGCAGATTTTCTCTGACACTCCCTTTAAACAGATAGTTCTGAAAGGACACAAGTGTCATCTGCTTCATGCGCTCCCGGGAAGAAACACTTCGGATATCTCTTCCGCCTGCCAGTACCACGCCTTTCTGCGCAGTCTGATATCCCATAAACAGTGATGCCAGCGTACTCTTCCCGCATCCGGATTCCCCCACGATCGACACAAAGGAATTTGCGGGAATCTCTACCGTAACTGCTTTCAGGATTTCCTGTCCCTCCTCATAGCTAAATGTCACTTCTTTTGCAGCAACAGCATGCGCTCCGTCATTCTCCGCTGCGCACACTCCAGAATAATCCGTTTCATCCGTTCCTGCGCTTTCTTCTTTTTTCTCATCTGCATCAGACTCCTGCCCTTTCAGATCAAGCAGACGGAACATCTTGTCACTTGCCGCCATTCCGTTCATCGCGATATGGAAAAAGGATCCGAGCAGGCGAAGCGGAATGAAAAATTCTGCCGCAAGCAAAATGATCGCCAGCGCCTGCACCATGCTGAGATTTCCAGCCTGCAGTTCCAGGCAGGAAAAGATCACACCGAGTGCGCTTCCTCCATAAGCGATCAGATCCATCAGTGTCACGGAATTCAGCTGCATCGTCAGTACTTTCATTGTGATTTTACGGAAATGTTCCGCATCTTGATTCATCTCTTCGTTTTTATACGCATCGCTCTGATATACTTTCAGCGTTGTCAGCCCCTGGATGTTATCCAGGAAATGATCGCCGAGCTGCACATAACTTCCCCAGTATTTTGCCAGCAGCTTTTTCGCAAATTTCTGGATTGCAATGATCGATACCGGGATCAGCGGCACGCATAAAAATAAGATCAGAGCCACCTTCACACTCATAAAGGAAACAAGAACAAAAAGTGTTGCCGGTGCAAGCAGGCTGTAAAATAATTGTGGGAGATATTTCCCAAAATAAATTTCAAGCTGCTCCACACCTTCCGCCGACACCTGCAAAATCTCAGAGGTGGAAAACGTCTCCTCATACTTCTCCCCCACCTTCAGCAGATGCTCATAAATGCGATGGCGGAGTTTCTTTTTGACATACTCACTGGAACGGTGGGAATACGATGCCTCCAGTTTCAGCAGCACATACCGTATCGCGATCACAGTTCCAAAAACACCTGCCCCGAAAGGAAGCGACAACCGTTTCGCATTTCCCTCTGTAACCTGCCATAACGCGTAGGAAATGTAAAAAATCAGGCAGATATTGCAGAGGAGCGCTGCCCACTGGAGCAGTACCTGCATCCCGATATACTTTTTTGTCTCCTCCATCTCTCTGATTAACCGCTTGTTGATCATCATAATCTGTTCTTCCTCCCTTGCTCTGTTCTCTTCGCAGTTTTCACCCTGCATGTAAAATAATAATATTTCCATACGATCAGACCTAACATGCATGTCCGTCCATACAGATTTTCCATCATGAAAAATGCTGCCAGAAGGAAGACTGAAGCAAATGTCAGGATGATCACCTTCGTCTTCCGCTCCATCTCCCGTTTTTCAATAAATCCTTCTAAATGTTTCTGATACACTCTTGTCTGCCGAAACCACCGGTCGATCCGTCTGCTTCCTCGCGCAAAACATACTGCTGCCAGAAGTAAAAACGGTGTCGTCGGAAGCACCGGAAGCACAATGCCGACACAGCCAAGCGCAAATGATATAAATCCAACTACTAAATAAATAAATTTCATAATGTACCTCCTACATGAATGATAACGGTGATCACTGCAAGCACTGCAAGAATCCGGTGCACAAACAGCCACTTCTCTCTCAGGATCCGTTTGCATCCATAGCTTACCAGCAATAGTATCAGAAATAGAAATGCTGATTTTCCACTTGCCATCCCTTCCAGATTTCCACCTTTGATCTCCACGATTCCGTGCAGCAATGCCACTGCAATGATCCAGATCCCCAGACTTTTATGGATCTTTCTCAGAGAACAGTCCATCGCCTTTCTCCTCTTCTCCGAGGATTCCCCCGGGAATCTAATCATCCCGAGCGGATAAATGCCACAGAGCAGAAGAAACAGCACGATTGTTATGATTGAAAGCAATGTATTTCCCATAATAAACTCCTTTTTTGTTAATCTGAAAATCTATTTTATTTTGAGTATGATTTTCAATATCGATTATATTATCATAATTCCTTTTCGTTTTCAACATAATTTTGATATTCATTATCATTTATTTTTTAGTATTTTGGACAGAGGAGTTAAAAAAACAGCAGGTCCTCCTTGTTGGATTTCCTGCTGTTTTTGCTCATACTGTTTTTTGTATTCTTTTCCGTTCTTCTGCTTTAGTTCTCCCAGCGGATCACTTTTCCGTTCTGAATGACTGCCTTCAGCGATAAGTCTTCCCGGAGCAGCACAACATTTCCTGCCTTTCCTTCTGTGATAGAACCGTACTTGTCATAAAGTCCCACGCTCTTTGCCGGATTCATCGTCGCTGCTGCCACTGCGCTCTCAAGTGGAATCTGCATCTCTTTCACCGCCACACGCACACAGTCAGCCAGATTTGTCACAGATCCTGCCAGAGCTCCGCCTTCCGCCAATGTAGCGCGGTTTCCTCTTACCTGCACCGCCTGTCCGCCAAGTGTGTATTCTCCGTCCGGCATTCCGGTTGCCCGCATGCTGTCACTGACCAGAACAACTCTGTCATCCCCGAACATATCAAACGTCGTGCGTACAACGGATGGATGGATATGTACCCCATCTGTAATTAATTCTACCATACAGTGTGCACTGTCGTGTGCCGCTCCGATCACGCCCGGTTCTCTGTGCGAAAACGGTGGCATCGCATTGTACAGATGTGTGGCATGATTTGCTCCCAGATCATACCCTTTCTTCGCAGTATCATAGTCCGCAAGTGTATGTGCAAAAGAAATATTGACTTCCTCTTTTAATTCCTCAATAAATTCCATTGCCCCATCCACTTCCGGCGCAATATCTACCAGACGGTACAGTCCATTTGCAGCCTCCTGCAGTCTGCGGAACATCGCAATATCCGGCTTTACGATATGTGTGGATGCCTGTGCGCCTTTCTTTCCCGGACTGATAAACGGTCCCTCCATGTTGATTCCTGCAAGATCAGCGCCTTCTGTCCCTTTATAATTTCCGGCAACCTTAGAGATTTCCATCAAAGTCTCCTCCGGAAGTGTCATTGTTGCCGGAACGATCGTAGTAACTCCCTGAGCCGCCTCATATTTGGCGATCTCAGCGATCGCTTCCTCTGTCCCATCGCAGAAATCATATCCTACACAGCCATGAAAATGGACATCGACCATCCCCGGGATCGCATAGCATCCTTCTCCATCGATCACTTTTCCATCTGCCTCTTTTGCAAAGACACCATCTGCGATTGCGATCTCTCCTTCCTGAAATTGTTTTTCTTCTGTGAATACTTTTACATTCTTAATCTGCATTGTCCTTTTTGCAGAGTACGGCGCGCCATACACTCATGCCTCTGCGCGTCGGCTGCCCTGCGCCTCCTTCTTTTTTACTGGTTTCTATTATACTACATCAGAAGATACCTATACAATATTTTCTCACGCAAGAATATTGAAATAAACAATGATTCTGGGCTTGATTTTCTTTTTTCTGATTTCTCTTTCGCTTACAGTTTTAACTTTGCAAATGCATCTGCAAACGCTGTGTTGACTGGCTCGTCTTTCTGTTGTTTTAAGTATCTCTGAACATCTTTTTTGCTCACGCCTGCTCCTTCTTTTGCCCTCCGCGCTTTAAATGCCGAGAGTTTTTCCTTATGACCGCACACACATACAAACTGTTCCTCATCCCCTTTTTTGATGATTTCCATCTTCTTGTGACAGTTTGGACATCTTGCATTGGAAATGCGGGCGATCACTTCCTTGTGTCCGCAGGCTCTGTCCTGGCAGACAAGCATTCTTGCATTCTTCCCTTTGACCGCAAGCATCGGCTTTCCACATTCCGGACATTTTTTGTTTGTCACATTGTCATGCCGGAATTTTCCTTCTCCCTTTTTGATCTCATCGATCAGATCCACGGTATACGTTCTGATCTCCTCAAGAAATTTTTCTTTTTTCAGGCTCCCTTTCGCGATCGCCGACAATTTTCCTTCCCAGTCTGCCGTCAGTTCCGGTTTCTTTAAATCTTCCGGCACAAGTTCCAGCAGCTGTTTTCCTTTGGATGTGATGTGGATTTCTTTTCCTTTTAATTCCATCAAAAAGGAAGAAAACAGCTTGTCGATAATATCTGCCCGCGTTGCAACCGTCCCAAGTCCTCCGGTCTCCCCGAGTGTCCGGACTGCTTTCTGATCTCTGCTCTCCATATATCTGACCGGATTTTCCATCGCAGACAATAGTGTCGCCTCCGTAAAATACGCCGGCGGCTTCGTCTTCCCAGTCGTCACCGTTACTTTCTCCACAGCAAGACAGCATCCCTTCTCTACCTTTGGAAGCGACTGCTCTGCCAGTCCCTCTTCATCCTCTTCTTCCTCATACTCATAAACGGTTTTCCATCCGGCTTCCTTTACGAGCTTTCCTTTTGCGACAAAATATTCCTTTCCACTCTTTCCTGGCTGCTTTGTGGAAATCGCTGCATGCAGTGTCGTCTGTTCATATTCAAAAGGCGGATAGAGTACGCTTAAAAATCTCCGGACAACAAGATCATAAATCTTTCGCTCCTCACTTGTCATATGTTCCAGCTGTACATACTGTTCTGTCGGGATGATCGCATGATGGTCACTCACTTTTTTGTCATCCACAAATGATCTGTTTGTCCGGATCGGCTTCATCACAAGGCTTCCCGCCAGTTTCTTATACGGTCCGACGCTGATCGCGCGCAGTCTGTCCTTTAGCGTATCGACTACATCTGTTCCGATGTATCTGGAATCCGTACGCGGGTAAGTCAGCACTTTGTGGTGTTCATAAAGCCTCTGCATAATATTTAACGTCTCCTTCGCGGAAAATCCAAATTTCTTATTGGCATCCCTCTGAAGTTCTGTCAGATCATAAAGTCCCGGCGCATAGGTTTTCTTCGCTGATGTTTCTATCTGTTCTACAGAAAGCTTCTCGTTTTTCACGGCAAGGCTGATCGACTCTATCCGGTCCTTTGCAAAAGAACGGAAGCTTCCCGACTTCTGTTCCTGCCAGGTCCATCTGATCTTTCCGGCCTGCACCTGAATCCCATAATACTCCTGCGGGCGAAATGCACGGATCTCTTCTTCCCGCTTCGCGATCATTGCCAGCGTCGGTGTCTGCACACGCCCGCAGGACAGCTGTGCATTGTACTTACACGTCAGCGCCCGGGTTGCATTGATGCCGACAAGCCAGTCTGCCTCTGCGCGGGATACTGCCGCAGCATAGAGATCGTTATATTTTCTGCCGTCACAGAGCTTTGCAAATCCATCCCGGATTGCCTGATCGGTCACAGAAGAGATCCAGAGACGCCTGATCGGCTTTCTGCATCCTGCTTTCTCAAGGATCCACCTTGCTACAAGTTCCCCTTCTCTCCCCGCATCTGTCGCAATGACAATCTCCCCGATGTCTTTCCGAAACAGTTGTTCCTTCACTGCGCGGTACTGCTTTGCCGTCTTCTGGATCACGACAAGTTTCATCGGCTCTGGCATCATCGGAAGTACTTCCATCTTCCATTCTTTATACTCTTTGCTGTACTCCTCCGGATCTGCCAGCGTCACAAGATGGCCGAGCGCCCATGTGACGACGTATTTCTCTCCTTCGATCGCACCGGAAATATTTTTCGTGCACTTCAGTACGCGGGCAATATCTCTTGCAACAGAAGGCTTCTCTGCAATTACTAATGCTTTCATATTCTGCTCCTTTATGTTCACGTTTTCTGACTCTTTTCTCATCGTTTCTATTCTAACGTATTTTCCCAAAATCATCAAATTGAATTCCAGATTCTTTTTCTGCCCGCACCGCGCTTCCCCTTGCTTCTTTTCCCTTTTCGTACTACAATACGAGACAGCAGAACTGATTTCTCCCAAAAAGAAAGGATAGAAAATTATGATGAATTTACACAATGTTATGAAAGAGATCCCACTCACAGAGATCGGACCGATCCAGATCGGACATGCGCAGGATTTTCCTGCCGCCACGGGATGCACAGTCATCTTATGTCCAGAGGGCGCTGCTGCCGGTGTCGATGTCAGAGGCGGAGGACCTGCTTCCCGAGAGACACAGCTGTTAAACCCGGTCGCGGCTGCTGAGAAAATCCACGCCGTTCTCTTAAGCGGCGGCAGCGCTTTCGGCCTCGATGCAGCAGGTGGTGTCATGCAGTATCTTGAGGAGCAAAATATCGGCTTTGAGACCGGCGCCGCGAAAGTCCCCCTCGTCTGCGCTTCCTGCATCTATGACCTGGTCATCGGCGCCTCCGATATCCGCCCGGACAAGGCGATGGGCTATCAGGCATGCGTAGATGCACAGACAAATACACAGACAGACGGATGCATCGGTGTCGGAACCGGCGCCACAGTCGGAAAGTTTCTTGGTCCCGCATCGATGATGAAATCCGGGCTTGGATCCTATGCGATACAGATCGGCGACCTGAAGATCGGTGCGATCGTCGCTGTCAATGCACTTGGAGATGTATTTGATTCCCGCACAGGTCTTCAGCTTGCAGGACCTGTCAGTACCGCTCACATCTCATCGGACACGACACAGGAACATCATCCTGCCATGCTCTGCACAGAGGAGCTGATCTGCCGCCAGTACAGCGGCCTTCACAACCTCTTTACCGGAAATACAACGATCGGCGCGGTGATCACAAACGGGAAATTTACAAAAACAGAGATGAACAAGATCGCTGCAATGGCTCAGAATGGACTGGCAAGAAGTATCAATCCAGTTCACACGACCGCGGATGGAGACAGTGTCTATGCCCTCTCTGTCGGAGATGTAACTGCGGACTTAAATGTGACCGGAACACTTGCAGCGCAGGTGATGTCCAGCGCGATCGAGCGTGCCATCTACACTGCCAGTTCTTTGTGCGGTGTGCCGTCTTACAGTACGCTTCTGGAAAAAAAGCAGAATACATCTAACTGAAACGAACTGCCACAAAACCGTATTTTTTATTTTCTGCATAAAAATCTGTTTTGTGGCAGCTTCTGCTCTCATACTGTTTTCTTTACTGTCATCATTTCTCCGTCAGAACATACTGTCAGACAAGAACATCTACAGATGGATGTACTTCCACCATCCCTCCTCCTGCCGCTCCGGCACCTTGTCCCAAAAATTCCGTTCCACCTGAAAGTACTGCTCCGTCAACAGGTATATACTCCCCTGGGAGCTGTGTATAATGTTTTCGCGCTGTTTTTCCTTCCGGGAAAATATCCATCATATCAATCGTCTGACAGCGTTCCTGCGCCCGGCGGGCTACCCTCTTTTTCCGCACTTCTTCTCTTAACCGTTCTTCCTCTCTCCGTTTACATTCTTTCTCTGCTGCTTTTCTCCTTTGTTCAATCTTCTCTTCCTTGTGCAGACGTGCGATTTTAAGATTCCCCTGCTGAATTACTTTCTTGATCTTCCTGATCAGTTTCGCAGCTTCATTCTGATCTGTAATTTCCATCCGTACTTTGCTTAATTCCCCATATTTTTCTGCAATAAGACTTCTCACTGCAAACTCATTTTTTGCACTGGCAAGTCGCATCATATTTGCGCTGTAAGAACATTTATAAGACTTCATCATTTTCTGCCGGATTCTTTCGTAAGGATTTAACTGATTCTCTTGTTGTTTGAAAAGTTCCAGGTAACGTTCCAACTCACTTTTTTGTTTTTCCTGCTGCCCGTCAAACGATACCCAGGCAGAAACTTTCCCCTCTTTGTCAACAACCAGTCCTGTCCCCTTGACTTTCTTTCCGGTCATCCATGCTTCCTTCTGTGCTGACTTCTGATATTTCTCCAAAAGGTCCGACAGTTTTTTCACAGTTTTTTCTGTAAATTCTTCAAAGGTCTGCTTTTCCAAAAATTCTGGTGAGATTACAATATAACCGGTTCCCTTTTTTGCATCTGCATAGTTTTCAATACTTCCAGTTACCTCCGAAAACTCAAACTGGATATGCGGATAATGGTCTTTTAAATATTGTTTTATTTTTTCCGAATCATTTTTCTCTGTGCAGTTATTACTTGTCAGCGTTCTTCTGCTGTTTCTCTCAACAGAAAAAGCTAAAGAATTTGTAATTTTCACGATGCTCCCTCCTTTTACGAATCTTCTATACTTAATACATCGTCAAAATACTTCTTTAGCTTAATTTTTTTCCTCTATGCTTCCGGATACCGGATCTCGACCAGCATCAACCCATGTGCCGGAGCAGTCACGCCCGCAGCCTTTCTGTCTCTCGCCTCTAAAATTTCTTTCACTTTCTCAGGCGTATAAAATCCTCTGCCCACGCGGATCAGTGTTCCCACAATAATGCGGACCATATTATAGAGGAAGCCATTTCCGCTGATCCGTACTGTGATCTCTTCCCCCTGCCGGATCACTTCCAGCTCTGTCACTGTCCGCACCGTGTCCTCCACCTGAGTCCGCACATTGCAGAAGCTGACAAAGTCATGCTCTCCGACCAGATAATCTGCCGCCTGCTGCATTTTTTCCACATCCAGATCGTAGGAGACAAAATAGTTTGTCAGCCGCTTTGTCGGAATCGGCGTCCGTGTGTTAATAATATGATATTCATATGTTTTCTCACAATCGCAGTACCGCGGATGGAAATCCGGAGCTACTGCCTCCGATCTTACGATCACAATGTCATCCGGAAGCCTTTGATTTAATGCCATCGCGATCCGCTCCGGCGGGATACTTGTGGCGCTGTCAAACACTGCCACATTCCCGAGCGCATGGACACCGGAATCTGTCCGGCTCGCGCCGATCACCGCAATGTCTTCCCCTGTCAGTTTACAAAGCGCCTTGTTGACGACTTCCTCCACCGTGATCCCATTTGGCTGTACCTGCCAGCCGCAGTAATTCGTCCCATCGTATGCGATCGTCAGTTTGATTCTCTTTTTCTGCATAACTCACCCTCTAAAATATCCACAGATGAAACGGCACATATCTTCCGATCACAACGACGATGACAAGATAGACTGCCATCACCGCATAAGACAAGTAGTCCCTGGAATGATATACAAGTGGTTTCATCTTCGTTCTTCCGTCTCCTCCGCGGTAACATCTCGCCTCCATCGCCATCGCAAGGTCATTGGCGCGGCGGAACGCAGAGACAAACAGCGGTACAAGGATCGGAATCATATTTTTTGCTTTCTGGATAATGTTTCCACTCTCCAGATCTGCCCCTCTTGCGATCTGCGCTTTCATGATCTTATCGGTCTCTTCTAATAAAATCGGGATAAAGCGAAGCGCGATCGACATCATCATCGCAATCTCATGTACCGGAACATGGATCTTGTTCAGCGGTCTTAACAGCTTCTCAATCCCGTCTGTCAGCGCATTCGGTGTCGTTGTCAGTGTCATAATCGTAGAACCCGCGATCAGAAATACAAGGCGGATCGCCATAAATACCGCCGTGCGAAGCCCTCCTTCTGTGATTTTAAAAATCCATACTTTGACTAACACATCGCCTTCATTGGTCAAAAATAAGTTAAAGAGCACCGTGATCATCAAAAGCATCACAACCGGCTTTAACCCTTTTACAATAAATTTGACCGGAACCTTTGACAGCCAGATCACTCCGGCAAGAAAGCACCCTGCGATCACATACCCAAGCACACTTTTAAATAGAAATAACGAAATCAGATACAGCAGTGTGCAGGAGATCTTTACTCTCGGATCCAGACGGTGCAGCACACTGTCCGCCGGATAATATTGTCCTATTGTAATATCTCGAATCATCTTCTCACCTGCCCATCTCTGCCTTCTGTTTCTCTCTGTCTCTCTCTGGATACCACACGCAGGATCTCCTCTGCGGCTTCCTCCACCGTTGTCGCGTCAGACGATACCGGAATGCCATGCTCTCTTAACGAATTCATAATATAAGTCACCTGCGGTGCCGCAAGTCCTACTTCTTCCAGCTCTCTGTAATGTGCAAACACTTCCCGGGGAGTGCCGTCATACATCTTCTCCCCGCGGTTCATCACAATGATCCGCTCCACATATTTTGCAATGTCTTCCATACTGTGGGAGACAAGGATCACTGTCATATCCTGCTTCTCATGGAGCAGCGCGATCTGATCTAAGATCTCATCTCTCCCTTTCGGATCCAGCCCTGCCGTCGGCTCATCCAGTACGAGTACCTGCGGATGCATCGCAAGCACTCCCGCGATCGCAACTCTCCGCTTCTGTCCGCCGGACAGATCAAACGGAGATACTTCGTACAGTTCTTCCGGAAATCCGACAAGCTTTAGCGCCTCTCTTGCCCGCTCCTTACATGCTTCCGGGGATAAGCCCTGGTTTTTCGGGCCAAAGCAGACATCCGTGATCACATCGGTCTCAAATAGCTGATGCTCCGGATACTGGAACACAAGCCCGACCTGACTTCGCAGCTTCCGAAGATCATACGGATCCGCGTAAATATTTTCCCCGTTGTACTTCAGCACACCGTCAGTCGCCTTGATCAGTCCGTTGAAATGCTGGATCAGTGTGGACTTCCCGGAACCGGTATGTCCGATGATCCCTACAAACTGTCCGTGCGGGATTTCTAAATTAATATCTTTCAGCGCCTTTTTTTCATAGGCAGTTCCTTCACTGTACGTATAACTGATATGTTCTAATGTAATTGACATAATTCTCTCACCAATTCCTCTGTCTTTAAAATGCCGTTCGGAAGCGGCAGCCCTCTCTGCTGTAATTCATAGGCAAGCAATGTGACCTGCGGCACATCCAGCCGGTATTTCTTCAATTCCTCCACCCGGGAGAAGATCTCCCTCGGGGTTCCTTCCATCACGACATTTCCCTGATCCATCACGATCACACGGTCCGCATCGACCACTTCTTCCATATAGTGGGTGATCAGGATCACGGTCACTTTCTCCCGGCGCCTGAGTTCCTCCACCGCGCGAAGTACTTCTTTGCGCCCATTAGGATCAAGCATCGCTGTCGGCTCATCCAGCACGATGCATTTCGGCTCCATCGCCACAACGCCTGCGATTGCAACGCGCTGTTTCTGTCCGCCCGATAATTTATTCGGAGAATGATGGCGATACTCGATCATCCCGACTGCCTCAAGGCTCTTCTCGACACGCTTCCAGATCTCCTCTGTCGGCACCCCGAGATTCTCCGGGCCAAATCCGACATCCTCCTCCACAACCGTCCCGATGATCTGATTGTCCGGATTCTGAAATACCATCCCGGCTGACTGTCTGACATCCCACAGATTGTCCGGCTCCTTCGTATCTCTTCCATTTACCCACATCGTCCCCTCTGTCGGTGTCAGGATCGCATTCATATGCTTTGCCAGTGTAGATTTCCCGGAACCGTTGTGACCGAGGATCGCAACAAACTCTCCCGGCTCCACATGGACATCGACTGCGTTGATCGCCCGGTGGCTTCCGATTATATTTCCTTCTTCGTCTCTCTTCTCATATTCATATACAAGTTTCTCTGTCTCAATCATTCGCATGGCTGTTCCTCGCTTTCTACTCATTGTTGCCAGCTGCCTTTTATTGTACTGGAAGCGAAGTCGTATTGCAAGAGAAAAAGCTGCCCGCCAGTTGTCTGGCTTGCAGCTCTTTGTCTCATTTTGAAAAATAGTTCTTATCTTTTTTCCGGTTCCGGATACGCTGTTCCCATTGTATCTACCGTCACTTTTTTCATTCTCTGTGTCTCTAACGGGCGGTCACTGTAATCTGTCGCTGTCTCTGCAATCTTATTGACAACGTCCATTCCCTCTGTCACCTTTCCGAATGCAGCGTAAGATCCGTCCAGGTGCGGGGAAGTCTCATGCATGATAAAGAACTGTGATCCTGCAGAATCCGGATGCATTGCTCTTGCCATAGAGAGTACTCCCGGCTCATGCTTTAAGTTATTTGTAAATCCATTCTGTTTGAATTCTCCCTTGATCTGGTATCCCGGGCCGCCCATTCCGGTTCCGTCCGGGCATCCTCCCTGGATCATGAATCCACGGATCACTCTGTGGAAGATCAGTCCGTCATAGAATCCTTTCTGTACTAAAGAAATAAAGTTATTCACTGTATTCGGTGCGATCTCCGGGTATAATTCCGCCTTGATCACATCTCCGTTTTCCATCTCAAATGTTACGATTGGATTTGCCATAATCTGTCTCCTCTTTTCTCTGATTTTTGCCGGTTTTTCCGGCTTTCCAGTCTTGTTCTGACTCTTCTTTATTGTAGCGAATTCTTCCGCGCGCGTAAAGCCCTTTTCGCACAAGTTCAACAACCATTAGCCTTTGACAAGTTCATCCGGCATTAAAATTTTATGCAACTTTGTCAAACATTAAACTTTTATTGCTGTCCGTCCTCTGCCATGTTATACTGGAAAAAACGTACTGATCATAAAGGAATTCCTGAGTGAAAAGGCGAGGCGTATTGTAACATGAATACTGGTGTACGGGATGATTCTGCGAAATAAGCATCCTCCGGTACACCGGACGCTCATCAGACTCTGCCCTCCCGCAGAGTCTTTTTTTCGTAAAATACCTCTGATTTCTGCTGCCAGATTTCTGTCGAATTTTTTCTCATCAATCCCCATATGACACACTTAAACCGGAAAAAAAACGGAGTTTTCTATGTAAAAAACACCTACTAGGATTGCTCTGATCGGCATCGTTGTGGAAAACAGCGACTCTGTCGAACAGCTCAACAGCCTGCTCAGCCAGTATGGAAGCTATATCATCGGGAGAATGGGGATCCCCTACCGGGAGAAAAATCTCTCGATCATCAGTATCGCCATGGATGCGCCCAACAACGTGATCAGCGCCTTATCCGGAAAGATCGGAATGCTTCCCGGTATTTCCAGCAAGACGATCTACGCAAAGACAACTTCCCCGGAATCTTAAGAAAGGCGCCATGACTTATGAACAAAATATCCGAACAGACTTTGATCACCTTGATCGACCAGCTGCGGGACACCCATCTTCTCTCAAAAGAAGAATGGACATTCCTGATTGAAAACCGTACCCGGGATGTGAGCGAATACTTGTTTGCGCAGGCGCGCGAGGTCAGGCACCGGCATTACGGACATGACGTGTATATCCGCGGACTGATTGAATTTACAAATTATTGCAAAAATGACTGTATCTACTGCGGGATCCGCAAAAGCAATCCGAATGTATGCCGTTACCGGCTGCGCGAGGAAGACATCTTAAACTGCTGCCGCACCGGATATGAACTGGGCTTTCGCACCTTTGTCCTTCAGGGCGGGGAAGACGGCTGGTTTACCGACCAAAAAATTGTCTCGCTGATCGAGAAGATCAAATCAGACTTTCCGGACTGTGCCATCACACTGTCCATCGGCGAGAAAGAACGGGCAAGCTACCAGGTATTTTTCGATGCCGGGGCAGACCGTTATCTGCTGCGACACGAAACCTATAATTCTGCCCACTATGGAAAACTGCACCCGGCGTCACTGACCGCCGCCCACCGGCAGCGCTGTCTGTATGATCTGAAGGAGATCGGCTACCAGACCGGAACCGGATTTATGGTCGGCTCTCCTTACCAGACCGCCGGACATCTCGCGGAAGATATGCTGTTTATCCAGAAACTGAATCCACATATGGTCGGGATCGGACCGTTTATCCCGCACCACGATACCCCATTTGCCGCACAGCCTGCCGGTACGCTGGAACTGACCTTATTTATGCTCGGACTTCTGCGTCTGATGATCCCAAAGCTTCTGCTGCCTTCGACAACCGCGCTTGGGACGATCGATCCAAACGGGAGAGAACTCGGTATCCTTGCCGGGGCAAATGTCGTCATGCCAAACCTTTCTCCGACCGACGTGCGAAAAGACTATGCACTGTACGACAACAAGATCTGCACCGGAGATGAAGCCGCCGAATGCCGTCACTGTCTGGAGCGGCGGATGGAGAAGATCGGCTACCACGTCGTTGTGGCACGCGGAGATTCTCTGAATACAGAAAGCACTGTTTAAAAAGCATCACAGGAACCTATGCCAATACCGGCATACTCACATATCTGCACGATCATATTCAAATATAAGAGGAGGAATACTACTATGTACAATGTCAGCTCAAAAAATCCAGAGGAATTTATCAACCATGAGGAAATTCTGGAAACACTTGCCTATGCAGAGGCAAACAGACATAACGCGGAGCTGATCGATCAGATCATCGCAAAAGCAAAAGAACGAAAAGGACTCTCCCACCGGGAGGCAGCCGTTCTCCTTGACTGTGATATCGAGGAGAAAAACGAAGAGATCTACGCGCTTGCAGAACAGATCAAAAAAGATTTCTACGGAAACCGGATCGTCATGTTTGCGCCGCTCTATCTGTCCAACTACTGTGTCAACGGCTGCACCTACTGTCCGTACCATTTAAAGAACAAGCATATCGCACGAAAGAAACTGACGCAGGAAGAAGTCCGTCAGGAGGTGATCGCGCTCCAGGATCTCGGTCACAAACGTCTGGCGCTGGAAGCCGGGGAAGATCCGGTCAACAATCCGATCGAATACATTCTGGAATGTATTGATACGATTTACAGCATCAAACATAAAAACGGAGAAATCCGCCGTGTCAATGTCAATATTGCGGCAACGACCGTAGAAAATTACCGGAAGTTGAAGGAAGCAGGAATCGGAACTTATATTTTATTCCAGGAAACCTACCATAAGAAAAGTTATCTGGAACTGCATCCGACCGGACCAAAGCACGACTACGACTATCACACCACTGCGATGGACCGCGCAATGGAAGCAGGGATCGATGATGTCGGAATCGGTGTGCTGTTCGGCCTTGACAAATACCGCTATGAATTTGCCGGTCTGCTGATGCATGCAGAACATCTGGAAGCCGCATACGGCGTCGGTCCTCACACGATCAGTGTGCCGCGCTTATGTCCGGCAGACGATATCGACACCAATGATTTTGACAATGGGATCAGCGATGATATTTTTGCAAAACTTGTGGCATGTATCCGCATCGCAGTCCCTTATACCGGCATGATCGTATCTACCCGCGAAAGTCAGAAATCCCGTGAGCGTGTCCTGCACCTCGGAATCTCCCAGATCAGCGGAGGCTCTAAGACAAGTGTGGGAGGCTACGCAGAACCGGAGCCGGAGGAAGAAAACTCTGCCCAGTTTGATCTCAGCGATACAAGATCGCTCGATGATATCGTCAAATGGCTGATGGAGATGGGCTACATCCCGAGCTTCTGTACTGCCTGCTACCGCGAAGGACGCACCGGCGACCGCTTCATGTCTCTGTGCAAATCCGGCCAGATCCAGAACTGCTGCCAGCCAAATGCACTGATGACACTGAAAGAATATCTGACAGACTATGCTTCTCCCGAGACAAAAGAAGTCGGAGAAAAACTGATCTTAAAAGAACTGGAACAGATTCCGAATGAAAAAGTACGCGCGATCGTCATCGACCACCTGCGTGCGATCGAAGAAGAGAACAGAAGAGATTTCCGTTTCTAATGATACTTATGATTTTCTTATGATAGAAAGGACTGTAACTGACATGAGTTTAAATGCAACCCCTTCCTCCGACAGACTCCATATCGGGATCTTCGGGAAACGAAATGCAGGAAAATCCAGCTTGATCAATGCGCTGACCGGGCAGGATCTGGCGATTGTCTCCGATATCAAGGGGACAACGACCGATCCGGTATTAAAGTCGATGGAACTTCTTCCGCTCGGTCCCGTCGTGCTGATCGATACTCCCGGTCTTGACGATCACGGACCGCTCGGAGAGCTGCGCGTGCAAAAGACCTACCAGATCTTAAACAAAACCGACATTGCCATCCTCGTTGTGGATGGCACCGTCGGTATGACCGCGGAAGATCTCACCCTTCTGGAACAGATCCAGAAGAAAGCGATTCCTTCTGCCATCGTCTTCAATAAATGTGATCTCTGCTCTGCGAAGGTCCCGCAGGAAGCACCGGCTGGCATGGGAACTTTCCAAAAACAACATGTGATTTCTGTCAGCGCCGCCTCCGGATTTCAGATTCCTGCGCTGAAAGATCTCATCGGCGCGATCCAGCCAAAGGAAGAAACAAAACTTCCAATTGTCAGTGATCTGCTTTCCCCGATGGATCTTGTGATCCTCGTGATCCCGCTCGATGCCTCTGCACCAAAGGGGAGGCTGATCCTTCCGCAACAGCAGACAATCCGGGATATCCTGGATCATCACGGGCGTGTCCTCTGCGTGCAGGATACCGAACTGCGCCGTACCTTAGAGGAACTGTCTGTCAGGCCACGGATGGTCATCACAGACAGTCAGGCATTTGCCCAGGTGGCCAGCCAGACTCCAAAAGAGATTCCTCTTACCTCCTTTTCGATCTTATTTGCAAGACACAAAGGAAATCTTTCCACCGTCGTAAACGGCGCCCGCACTCTGGATTCGATTTCTGATGGAGATAAGATCCTGATCTCAGAAGGCTGCACCCACCACCGCCAGTGCGAAGATATCGGCACAGTAAAGCTTCCGCGCCTGATCCGCAGCTACACTGACTGTGAACCGGAATTTCACTTTACAAGCGGCACCGAATTCCCGGCTGATCTGTCTTCGTACCGTCTGATCATCCACTGCGGCGGCTGTATGCTCAATGACCGTGAGATGAAATACCGTCTCGCCTGCGCCGAGGACCAGAATATCCCGATCACAAACTACGGGATCGCGATCGCACAGATGAAAGGCATCCTTGCCCGCAGTATCGAGCTGTTTGACAACTGATAGATCCGGATATTGTCCGGCGCAGGATCCCGGATATACCGCACCGAAAAGAAAAAGGAAGAAACATCGTCGCCCCGCCCCTGAGGTTTCGTTGTTTCTTCCTTTTTTATGTCTGCATCTTTTTACTTCTTTATGCCACTTCTCTCCATATGTTTACGGATTCCAAAAAATAGACCTGCCTGTTCCTGCACAGCGCCCCCGGTGTCACTTATCTGCCTTCGATATGCGCATCGGATACTGCGTAATGCTTTTTGAAGAAATGTCCCCCGACATAGCCTGCCAGAATTCCTCCTGCAACTCCGATCACAAGTGCAAGAATGACTTTTACCGGCGAGTTAAACGCAAACGGTGCGATCAGCCCCGGAATCGGTGATGCTGTCCCCGGCGCATTACATACGATTCCAAGAAGCGCTGCTCCAATCCCCGCAATTCCTCCTCCAAAGAAGTTGGAACCATAAATCGGAATCGGGTGCTTTGTCACAATGTGTGCCTGTGTCAGCGGCTCTACCATGACTGCGATCGTACTGCTCTTATCCCCTAATTTCAGCATCCGGAAGATCATTCCATTTGTGAACGCCCCTCCGACGCATGCGATACATGCGATTCCCATCGGAAGTCCGGTCAGTCCCAGCATCGCTGTCAGCGCCATAGAACTAAGCGGTGAAGTACATATCATCTTCATCAGCCCTCCGAGCATAAAGCCCATCAGCGCCGGTGACTGGTCTGTCGCCGCTGTGATCATTGACCCGATCTGTCCCATCGCTGCATTGACTACCGGGTCAGAAATATATGCGATCCCTCTTGCCAGCGGCGCCACACAGAGCGCTCCGACGATCACATCCAGCCCTGTCGGTAAATATTTTTCAAGAAGCGGTGCGACAAAACCGATCACATATCCGGCAATAAAACCTGGTAAAATCCCATATCCGCCCAGCGCTGCCCCCGCAACGACTGCATACACCGGATTTACCCCCATCATGACCGGAACCATGATCGCTGCTGCAACTCCTCCCAGGCTTCCTGCCGTACTTCCTACTTCTCCTAAAAAACTTACCCCCAGCAAGTCTCCTGAGATGTATCTGTGTACCGCCTCCACGAGAAATGTAGCCACAGCCGCGCTTGCCATTCCCGACATTGCCTCTGACCCTTTCGGCGCTTTCATACTAAATAATGAAAATGCCGCCAGCGTGACTAACAACAATCCTAATCCTGATATTACTGCCATTCTTTTGCCTCCTCTTTCTTTTGCAGTTCCTGTTCCCGGAAAATGCGTGCAAAAAAAGACACAGACAAACAAAGCACGTCTATACTTTTGTTCATCTCTGTCCTCGAACCTGAAAGTTTCCCTATTCTTACTTCAATTACTATTAATTTCACTTCCGCATCGTATAAGTTTCTTCTTCGGTACGCGTATCCGCGTTCTCCAGAGAGCTCGTCCAAATTCAATCCTTTTGCCTGAGAGCTTTGGTACTTCCTTTCCCCTTCGGCGCTATACGTTCCCGCACAGTCTCTCTCGAATTTATCATCCGACTCTATAAACATATTTATATTATATATATATCTGATGATACTGTCAATAAATTTCCCCATACGCTCTGGCTTTTTATATGTTTATCATAGTTTTTCATTGTCATTTTTAGCTATTTTTACCATAGTCATTTTGTGCTATCCGCCGATTTTGCAAATTTTATTTGACAGTCTCACCTGATTTCTCCCCGGGAAAAATCTCCTGATAATTTCTCTTCTCCATGCTTTCTTTTGTTCCACGATCTATGATATACTATATTTAGTTATGCAAAAAATCTCTCAGGAGGATAGATTATGAACTTTTTAAGTATCTTTGATGTGATCGGCCCAAATATGATCGGTCCATCCAGTTCGCATACGGCAGGCGCCGTATCCATCGCACTTCTGGCAAGAAAAATGTTTCCGGAAGAAGTAAAAAAAGTAACTTTCACACTCTACGGATCCTTTGCCAAGACTTACCACGGACATGGAACTGACCGGGCGCTGCTCGGCGGGATCCTAGGATTTTCCACAGACGATGAGCGGATCCGCGATGCTTTCGCGATCGCCACAGAACGAGGCGTCGAATACGAATACATCATCGACGAGAAGACGATGACAAATCATCCGAACACCGCTGACATCGACCTTGTTGGCGTAACCGGACATACCCTATCGATCCGCGGCGAATCCATCGGCGGGGGAAAGATGAAGATCGTGCGGATCAACCAGATTGATGTGGAATTCACGGGGGAATACAGCACACTGATCGTCAGTCAGACAGACAAACCGGGCGTGGTGGCACACATCACCCAGTGCCTCAGCGAGGAAAATGTCAACATCGCATTTATGCGACTGTTCCGGGAAGACAAAGGCGCCAATGCATTTACGGTCGTAGAATCTGATGAGACGATTCCGCCATCCGTATTAGATAAGATCAAAACACATGAGCATGTCTCTGACCTGATGCTCATTCAGATGTAGGAGGAGCTGTTATGGATTTTTATTCAGGACAAGATTTATTAGAATTATGTCAAAAAGAAACTATCACGATCTCACAGGCTATGAAGCAGCGCGAGATCACAATGGGAAGTCTCACTGCCGGAGAGATCCAGTCCAGACTTGAAACGGTTCTGTCGATTATGAAGGATTCTGTCCACAAGCCTTTAAAAGAGCCAGTACGCTCGATCGGAGGCCTTCTCGGCGGCGAGGCGAAGAAAGTCTCTGAACATGCTTCGCAGCCGGACAGTGTCTGCGGATCGATGCTCTCAAAGGCGATCGCCTACAGTATGGCAGTGCTTGAAGTGAACGCCTCTATGGGACTGATCGTGGCCGCACCGACTGCCGGTTCTTCCGGGGTACTTCCGGGGGTGCTTCTCGCACTGGAAGAAGTCCACAACCTTCCGGACAACAGTATTTACGACGGACTTCTCAACGCAAGTGCGATCGGCTACATCCTGATGCGCAATGCCTCTGTCTCCGGAGCCGAAGCTGGATGTCAGGCAGAGATCGGGGCTGCCTCTGCGATGGCTGCCAGCGCTGTCGTTGAGATCATGGGCGGAACTCCTGAGATGTCCCTGCACGCGGCAAGTTTTGCACTGTCCAACCTGCTCGGGCTTGTCTGTGATCCGATTGCAGGACTCGTAGAATCGCCGTGCCAGAGCCGGAATGCCATCGGGGTCGCAAATGCGATCACCAGCGCCGAACTTGCCTTAAGCGGCATCCGTCATCCGATCCCATTTGACGAGATGGCTGAGGCAATGCACCGTGTCGGCCAGAGTCTTCCATTTGAACTGCGGGAAACTGCTATGGGCGGATGCGCGGGAACACCGACCGGATGTGCACTTGGATGCAGTATCTGCGGAAAATAATATATACCGCCTGGACTGCAACCGTTTTCCTGCGAATTGAAACCTGAAAAAAGCAGCTGTAAACGGAATGTTTCTGCAGCAGACTAACATCGATTTTTCAGATGTTTCCGTCTGATGCAGATACCTTCCAGTTTATAGCTGCCGTGTTATTTACTCTTAGTATCTTGTATTTCCTGCTTATTCTTATCTACACGTCTTCAGCGGATTTTCTTCCAGTTTTTTTCTCCCGTACCTTCCCTTTTGGCTCTTCCCCCTCTTTTGCCTCTTCCTTTTCTTCCAGTGGTCCGACACTTCTTGCACTTACGATCGAGGAAAATACGATCTGTGTCTGCGTCTTTCCATATTTCTGAAGCTTTCCTACGAACTGATCCAGTTCCATCGTACTTGGAAACAGCACTTTGATCAGCATCGAGTACGCCCCGGTGATATGGCTGCACTCTGCTACATTTTTAATCCCCCGTATAAAACGGCAGAATCCCTCCTTCTGCTCCGGCTTCAGTTCCATATTGACAAACGCGGTGATATGGTATCCCATCTTCACCGGATCCGCAAGCATCGTATATCCGCAGATCACATGTTCCCTCTCCATCCGCTCTACTCTCGCTGAAACTGCCGGAATCGACAAGTGCACTTCCTGCGCGATCGCTTTTAGCGGTGTCCTTGCATTTCTCTGAAGCATTTTTATAATTTCTCTGTCAATCTGATCCATATCCATTTCCCCCAGTCTATGCTTTCCCTGCCATTATAGAAAACTTCCCGGCGAATTACAATCATTTCTGTCAATTTTCCCGAAAAACTTTCCCTCTTAAAAAAATAAAGTTTTTATAATTTCAGATTAACATTTCTAACTGTCTATACTTTATTTTTTCTTTCTTTTCACACTTTTTCTCCACTTCTTTTCTCATAGCTCCGTCCATGTTATATATAAATTATAGAAAATTTGTCTGTGGGCAGTTTCTGCCGCAGAAAGCGTTTTGAAAGAGAGAATACGGAGGAGAGAAACTATGAAAACAAGATTAGAAGCTGATTCGATAGGTACTTTAGAGGTCCCTGCTGACGCGTATTACGGAGTACAGTCACTTCGCGCCAAACACAATTTCCCGATCACACACAGACCCCTTCACCCGGAGTTCATCAAAAGTATCATTGTCCTGAAGAAAGCTGCTGCCCTTACAAATGAGAATGCAGGTGAACTTTCAAAAGAAGTATCCGAAGCAATCTGCACTGCCTGTGATGAGATCCTGGACGGAAAATTCTTTGACCAGTTCATCGTAGATGCCATTCAGGGAGGCGCCGGAACTTCTGCAAATATGAATGCAAACGAAGTCATCGCAAACCGCGCGGATGAACTGCTCGGAGGAACAAAAGGCTCTTATGAACATGTACATCCAAACGACCACGTCAATATGGCGCAGTCTACAAACGATATTATCCCAAGCGCCGGAAAGCTGACCGTCTTAAAATTACTCGTTCCTCTTTTTGGAGAACTGCAGCGCCTTTTGGATGCACTGCTTGAGAAATCAAAAGAGTTCGATCATATTTTAAAAATGGGACGTACCCAGCTTCAGGATGCTGTTCCGATGCGTCTGGGACAGTCTTTCCACGCTTACGCCTCTGTGATCCAGAGAGATATCAGCCGTCTGGAAAGTGCACAGAAGGAAATGTACCGCCTGAACATGGGAGGAACTGCGATCGGAACTGCGATCAATGTCAGCCACTCTTACTTAGAACATATCTGCCCGAAGATTGCTGAACTGACCGGACTTCCATTTGCATCTGCGGACGATCTGTTCGATGCGACACAGAATCTGGATGGATTTGTGACTGTATCTTCTTCGCTGAAGACCTGCGCAGTCAACTTATCAAAACTCTGCAACGATCTCCGGCTTTTAAGCAGTGGTCCGCGCACCGGATTTGCGGAGATCACACTTCCGCCAAAGCAGAACGGCTCTTCCATCATGCCTGGAAAAGTCAACCCAGTCATCCCGGAAGTAGTATCTCAGGTTGCATTTAATATTATCGGAAATGACTACACGATCACGATGGCTGCCGAAGCCGGACAGCTAGAACTCAACGCCTTTGAACCGGTTGTCTTCTACAACTTATTTGAGTCGATCGAGACGCTGACATCCGCTATACAGACACTGACGGACAACTGCATCCTCGGAATCACTGCAAACGAGAAACACTGCGAAGAACTGGTAGACGCAAGTGTCGGGATCTCCACTGCACTTTGCCCGACCATCGGTTACAAGCCTTCCGCAGAGATTGCAAAAGAATCCTTAAAAACCGGAGTTCCGGTCCGCAAACTCGTCATCGAGAAAGGATTGTTAGATCCAAGCGAAGCAGAGGAACTGCTCGATCCATTCACAATGACAGAGCCACAATAAATCATACTGGAATATCTTAGAAGCAAATGCAGCAGCATTGACCGTTATTATTTAAGAAAGCTGTGAAGAGTTGTTACCTGACACTCTCCACAGCTTTTTTCTGCGCTGCCTGCACCGCGCGTTCTTATTTTCTATCTCCACATAAAACAGCTGGGTTATACCCTGATCTGCGCAAATACTTCTCCGATCGGTCTGCGGATACAGAGGTCTGCCTCCACCGTCCGCCCGGTCTCTCCTTTGTTGATCACGACAAGGTATTTCCCATGAAAATAATCAATAAATCCCGCTGCCGGATAGACAACAAGGGAAGTTCCCCCTATGATCAGCATATCTGCTTCACTGATCTTCTGAATCGTCCGGCGGATCACACTGCTGTCCAGACTTTCTTCATACAGTACCACATCCGGCTTGATGATTCCTCCGCATGTACACCGCGGGATGTCCTCTGATGCCTTTATTGCCGCAGCATCATAGAATTTTCCACACCGTTTGCAATAATTTCTGTGAATACTTCCATGCAGTTCCAGCACCTGTTTGCTCCCTGCTTTCTGGTGAAGCCCGTCAATATTCTGGGTGATCACCGCAGTCAGCTTTCCTGCCTGTTCCAGTTGTGCCAGCTTCTGATGAGCCGGATTCGGCTCCGCGTCAAGAAACATCATTTTTTCCTTATAGAATTCGTAAAATGCCTCCGGATGCTTCATAAAAAAGCTATGGCTTACCACCTGCTCCGGGGTATACTTATACTCCTGCTGATAGAGTCCGTCTGCGCTGCGGAAATCAGGGATCCCGCTCTCCGTAGACACCCCTGCGCCACCGAAAAATACAATCTTCTGACTGTCGTCGATCATCTGCTGCAAACGCTGGATTTCTCTTGTGTTCTCTTCCATGCCTATCCCCTCCCCTCTTCCTGGTGAAGCGGATATTCTCTGAAAAACTCGGACAGCTTGTCCAGCGTCTTTACAAGTACCGGAAGTTCTTCTTCCCCGAGACAATCGATCACTGCCTCTGTCATCTTTCTGTGAAATTCCTGGTGATGGTAAAATGCCCGCTCTCCTTTTTTCGTCAGGCGGATGTGGACAACCCGTCTGTCCTGCTCGCTTCTCTCTCTGACTGCATATTTCTTGTTGACAAGGCTGTTCATCGATGTCGTGAGTGATCCTGCGGTAATATTTAATTTCTTCGCAATGACAGACATCGTATTTCCTTCTCCAAGTCCGATCGCCTCGATGATATGCATGTCATTGTTGCTGATATCTTTATATTCTTCTGTGATGATCGCTTTCTCTTCTAATTCCCATATTTCATTGAACAAATGAACGAGAACATGATTGATTGTTTCATATGTATTCACTTTCCCCGGCTCCTTTACCAACATCTTTTTTGTCTGCTGCCGACATTCTTATGCTGATATTATACACATGGATCTAATAAAGAAGCAATGACTTCTTTCACGGTTTCTATTTTTTGTGCCCGGTAAGCATATTTCCCGCAGAACAAAAGCGCATGCTCTGTGTCTCCTTTTGCCGCTGCGATCAGTGCGTCTGTAATGCAGTACGGGATTTCCTGCGGTCTGCAGTTTTTGATACAGCCGTGGCATGGACTGTGTAAAATCTGTTCTCCGGACATCACCCGTCTCATAAATGGATTCAAAATCGCACGTCCCGGCATGCCGACCGGACTTTTCACAATGACGATATCCTCCTCTTTTGCATTTAGGTATGCTTCTTTGTAGCGGATATCTGCATCACACTCCTCTGTCGTCACAAACCTTGTCGCCACCTGCACACCATCCATTCCAAGTGCAAGCGCCCGCATCACATCGCTGTGACTCTCGATCCCCCCTGCCAGAAATACCGGGATTTTACGGTCGTAGCGCTCCTCATACTCCCTGACAACTTCCCGGATCCTCCGGATCTCCTCCTCGTAAGTTTCTCTGTCATACAGCGCAAGCTGATCTTTTGTAAAACCGAGATGTCCTCCGGCAGACGGACCCTCAATCACCAGCAGATCTGCAGTCCGGCGGTACTTTCTGTCCCAGTATTTCAAGATCACCTTCGCTGACTTTTCTGTGGAGACGACCGGGGCGATCTGCACCTTGCTTCCCTCCACATATTTCGGCAAGTCTGTCGGAAGTCCGGCGCCTGAAATGATCAGATCTGCTCCTGCGCGGACAGCCTGGCGGACATACTCCTCATAATGCTGCATCGCTACCATAATATTAAATCCGACAATTCCATCCGGCGAAAGTTTTCTCGCCTTTTGCATCTCTTTTTCGATTGCCCGCAGATTTGCCTCTTTTGCATTCGTATCAAAATCAGGTTCCCGGTATCCGATCTGGGCAGCGGAGATGATCCCCGCTGCCCCTTCTTTTGCCACACTGCCAGCCAGCCTTCCAAGACTGATCCCAACTCCCATTCCCCCCTGAATGACCGGAACCTTCAGCTGCTTTTCTCCAATCCATACTGCTTTTTCTTTCCACTTCATACCTTGTACCTGCTCTCTGTGTTTCTTTCCTGTTGCTCTGTTTCTTTGTAATCTTTTTCTGTTTTTCCCTTACAGTCTGCGGAACCGCTCATACCTTTTTTCGGTAAGTTCTGCCGGTTCCACTGTCCGGTACTTCTCCAGAAAGAATCGAATCTCTTTTTGCAGGGGAACTGTCACCTGCTCCAGGGTTTCCCTTGTAAATACTCCCGGTTCGGCGAAGACTTTCTCTACAATCCCTGCTTCGTACAGATCTTTTGCAGTCAGCTTCATGACCTCGGCGGCCTCTTTTGCCCGCTTGCTGTCTTTCCACAAGATGGATGCGAACCCTTCCGGGGACAAGATGGAATAAACAGAATTCTCCAGCATCCAGACTTCATCGGCAGTCGCCAGCGCAAGAGCGCCTCCGCTTCCACCTTCCCCGATGATCACAGAGAGGATCGGAACTTTCAGCGCGGACATCTCGTAAATATTTCTTGCGATCGCTTCTCCCTGCCCTCGTTCTTCCGCCTCCAGACCACAGAATGCTCCCGGTGTATCTACAAAACAGATGACCGGACGGCCGAACTTTTCTGCCTGCTTCATCAGACGCAGCGCTTTCCGGTATCCTTCCGGGGACGGCATTCCAAAGTTCCGCTCAATATTTTCCTTTGTCGTCGTTCCTTTTTCCTGCACGATCACTGTGACCGGTATCCCGCCAAATGATGCGATCCCGCCGACCACTGCCTTGTCATCTCCAAACAAGCGGTCTCCATGCAGTTCGATAAAGTCATCAAACAGTTCCCGGATATAATCTGATCCGACCGGACGGTCTTTCTTTCTTGAGACCTGCACCCGCTCCCAGGACGTCATTTCCCGGATGTCGCAAGGCATTCTCTCCCCTGCCTCCTCCGCAGCAGCCAAAGATTCCTTCGCGCTTCCGATGTTATCCGAATCCATGTTATCCAAATGTTTCCCGATACCTGCCACAGCATCTGCAGCTCTCGCTGTCTCTTTTCTGCCCGGGTGCAACCGCAGAATGTCTGCCAGTGTTTCCCGCAGCTGTTCCCGCTCTACGATCTGATCAAGAAACCCATGTTCCAGAAGAAACTCCGCCCGCTGAAATCCTTTCGGCAATTTCTGTCCGATCGTCTGCTCAATGACGCGGGGACCGGCAAAACCGATCAGCGCATTCGGCTCTGCCAGGATCAGATCTCCAAGCATCGCAAAGCTGGCAGTAACGCCCCCGGTCGTCGGATCTGTGAGCACCGAAATATACAGATTCCCTGCATCACTGTGCCGCTTCAATGCCGCGGCTGTCTTTGCCATCTGCATCAGCGAGAAGATTCCCTCCTGCATTCTTGCTCCGCCGGAGCACGCAAAAAGAATGACCGGAAGGCTCATCCTGGTCGCCCGCTCTACCGCTCCCGCGATTTTCTCTCCGACAGCCACTCCCATGCTTGCCATCAGAAATCTCCCGTCACAGACACCGAGCACGACCTCTCTTCCTTCAATCCTTGCCTTCCCGATCACAACCGCCTCATCCAGCCCGGTCTTCTCCTGCACGGCCTGAAGCTTTTGTTCATATCCCGGGTACCCCATCGGATTTTGGGTGGAAATTTCTTCTTCCCACACTTCAAAGCTGTCCGGATCTGCGATCGTCTCAATCCTCCGCCACGCATCCATCCGGAAATAACTGTGACATTTCGGGCAGATATAATATCCGTTCCGGACATCTTCTGCAATGATCGCCGACTTGCAGTTGTTGCACTTTCTTAAAAGTCCTTCCGGCACCTCTGGTTTTCTTCCTTCCGTCAGGGAAATATAATTTTTTCCGCCAGTCTTTTTAAACATATTTTTCAGCTTCATGCCTTTTCACCCCTACATTAATTTGTCCGTTTCTTCTTCGCCAGTATCCCGGAGATAAATTCGATATCAATGTTCCCGGACCGGTAATCCGGATGGTCCATGATCTCGTACTGATAATCAATATTCGTATCGATCCCTTCTATGATCACCTCACCGAGCGCGGTGCGCATCTTATTGATTGCCTGCTCTCTCGTATCCGCATGCACGATCAGCTTCGCCAGCATAGAATCATAGTATGCCGGAACCGTATAACCGCTGTAAATCGCAGTGTCGATCCGCACGCCTTTTCCTCCCGGAAGGTAGAGATCCGTGATCGTTCCCGGGGACGGGCGGAAATTTTTATCCGGATTCTCGGCATTGATCCTGCACTCGATCGCATGTCCGGTAAGAACAACATCCTCCTGCCGGTAAGACAGTGGAAGCCCGGAGGCGATCCGGATCTGTTCCTGGATCAGATCAATCCCGGTCACCCACTCTGTCACCGGATGTTCTACCTGGATGCGCGTATTCATCTCCATAAAATAAAACTGCCCGTCGCGGTCTAACAGAAATTCAATCGTACCTGCATTGGTATAACCCGCCGCCTTTGCCGCCTGCACGGCCGCCTGCCCCATCTTGCTCCGAAGTGTCTCATCGATCGCCACAGACGGAGATTCCTCGATCATCTTCTGATGTTTTCTCTGAATAGAGCAGTCGCGCTCCCCGAGGTGGATCACATTTCCATACGCATCTGCCAGAATCTGAAATTCAATGTGCCGTGGATTTCTCACAAACCGCTCCAGATACATCGTTCCATCGCCAAATGCCATCTGCGCTTCCTTCTGCGCAGTCTGGAAGCTTCCCGCAAATTCCTCGCGGCTCTGCGCAACACGCATGCCTTTTCCGCCTCCGCCAAGCGCCGCCTTGATCATGACCGGATAGCCGATCTCCTCTGCGATCGCTGCGCCTTTTTCCAGATCAAACACCGCTTCTTTACTTCCCGGGATCACCGGAACCCCTGCCTCTGTCATCGTGCTTCTCGCCTGGGATTTATGTCCCATCTTCCGGATCACTTCCGAGGAAGGTCCGATAAATGTAATATGACACTTTTCACACAGTTCTACAAATTTACTGTTCTCTGATAAAAATCCAAATCCCGGATGGATCGCATCTGCGCCCGATACGAGCGTGGCGCTGATGATCTGTTCCATATTCAGATAACTTTCCGAAGACGGAGCCGGTCCGATGCAGATTGCCTCATCTGCCAGCTGTGTGTGAAGCGCCTCCTCATCTGCCTGCGAATACACTGCAACTGTCTCAATTCCCATTTCCCGGCACGCCCTGATAATGCGCACTGCAATCTCGCCGCGGTTTGCAACCAATACTTTCTTTATCATAGTTTCACCTGTTTTCCTATCCTACCATAAATGTCAGCTCTGCTGTCGCTGCAACTTTTCCATCGACACTTGCAACAGCCTCCCCGATCCCGATCGGTCCTTTCCTGCGGATGATCTTTGTCTCCAGTTTCAGGCGGTCTCCCGGAACAACCTTTTCCCGGAAACGGCATTTCTGGATTCCTCCAAAGTAAGCTGTTTTTCCCTGATTTTCTTCCAGACTCAGAATCGCAACCGCGCCTACCTGCGCCAGCGCTTCTATGATCAGCACCCCGGGCATGACTGGTTCCTGCGGAAAATGTCCTTTGAAAAATTCTTCCCGGTAAGTCACACATTTATAGCCAACTGCATATTCTCCCGGCTCATAATCTTCCACAACATCGACAAGCAGAAACGGATGGCGGTGTGGAATGATCTGCTCGATCTCTTTGATACTTAGTCGTTTCATCTTTTACTTCCCTTCTACAATCCGGAACAGTGGCTGTCCATAGGAGACGGCCTCCCCGTTTGTCACATAAATCTCAGCCACAGTTCCTGCAAAATCACTTTCAATATCATTCATCAGCTTCATTGCCTCAACGATCGCAAGCATCTGTCCTTTTGCGACTACATCTCCCACTTTCACATAAGGGTCTTCCCCCTCTGCCGGCGCTTCATAAAATGTTCCGACAAGCGGAGATGTGACAATGACACCTTCTTCCTTCTGTTCTGCACTGTTTTGCGCGGCAGCTTCCACTGCTGTGGCCGGATCTTTGGATGGTTTCTGCATTTCCTGCTGCGGCATCGTCTGCATTTCTTCAGCTGTCAGGCCGCCTCCTGCCGTTTCCGGTACATGATGCCCCGCAAAGCCAGTCCCGAAATTCGCATTTTCTGTCGCCTTATTCAAAACTCCTGCTGTTTCTTCTCTTCCAAGTACCAGTTTGATTCCTTTTTCTTCATATTTAAAACGTGTCAGCCCCGAGGCAGCTACTGCCTGGATCAGCTGGATCAACTGTTCTGTTTCCATATGTCCTACCTCTTTGATTCGCTAAATTTTCTGATCAGAAGTGTCGCATTGTGACCGCCAAATCCGAGCGAGTTGCTCATGGCACAGCGCACTTCCTGATGCACCGGAGCTCCGATCACATAATCAAGCGTACATGCTTCATCCGGTTCTGTCGTTCCTGCTGTCTGGTGGATAAATCCTTCTTCGATGGATTTCACGCAGGTGATAAATTCCACTGCGCCTGCTGCTCCGAGCAGATGCCCGATCATCGATTTTGTGGAATTGACTTTCACGCCGCCTGCCGCATCTCCGAGCGCTGTAAGAATTGCCCGCGTCTCAAATAAATCATTGTGGTGTGTACTCGTCCCATGCGCATTGATATAATCGACTTCCTCCGGCAAGACCCCGGCTTCTTCCATCGCAAGCTGCATTGCCTTCGCTGCTCCGCTGCCGTCCTCTGACGGGGAAGTGATATGAAACGCATCGGCGGTACAGCCGTACCCTGCCACTTCCGCATAGATCTTCGCACCCCGGGCCTTTGCATGTTCCAGTTCTTCCAGGACAACAATCCCGGCTCCTTCCCCGAGCACAAATCCGCTGCGCTCCTTGTCAAACGGAATCGATGCACGGAGCGGATCTTCCGCGGTTGTCAGAGCCGTCAGCGCCGTAAATCCTGCAATCCCGGTCGGACAGACACAGCTTTCACTTCCTCCGGCAAACATCACGTCCGCATCGCCATACTGGATCGCGCGGAATGCATCCCCGATGGAATGTGTCCCGGAAGCGCATGCTGTGACGACACTTGTACATTTTCCCTTTGCCCCGGTGTGGATCGACACATTTCCCGCAGCCATATTGGAGATCATGAGCGGAACCATAAGCGGATTCACTCGCGAAGGCCCTTTCTCCAGTATCTTCTGATATTCTTTCTCGACAGTGGAAAGGCTTCCGATCCCGGATCCTACGATCACGCCTACCCGGTACGGGTCTTCCTTTTCCATCTCAAGTCCCGCATCTGCACATGCTTCTTTTGCCGCCGCCACCGCATACTGTGAAAATAATTCCATCCGCTTTGCCGCCTTAAAATCCATGTGCTCCTTTGCCACAAATCCTTTTACTTCCGCTGCCAGCTTTACTTTATACTCTGTCGTATCAAACTTTGTGATCGGTCCGATCCCGACCTTTCCCGCTTTGATCCCGTCCCAGAATGCTTCCACGTTATTTCCGATCGGAGTCACTGCTCCTAATCCTGTCACAACTACTCTTCTTTTCATGCTGCTCTCCCTCATTTTCTACATTGCCATTCCGCCGTCCACGCAGAGAACCTGCCCGGTAATATAAGCCGCTTCTTCCGATGCGAGAAATGCTGCGGTATACGCGATATCTTCCACAGATCCAAAATGTCCCATAGGGATCTGTGCCGCCGCTGTTTCTCTGACACGCTCCGGAAGTTTCTCTGTCATGTCCGTCCGGATAAATCCCGGCGCGATCGCATTGACCGTCACATTTCTTTGAGCCAGTTCCCGCGCCGCCGCTTTCGTCAGTCCGATCACTCCCGCCTTCGATGCCGCATAATTTGTCTGTCCTGCATTTCCCATCACGCCGGATACCGAAGACAGATTGATGATTCTTCCGCTTTTCTGTCGGATCATCTGTCTGGAGGCAAACCGCATACAGTGAAACGTTCCTTTCAGATTTGTATCGACCACGCTGTCAAAATCCTCCTCGGACAACTTCATCAAAAGTCCGTCTTTCGTAATCCCTGCGTTGTTGACAAGGATATCCACTTTACCGAACTGCCCGGTTACCTTTTTGAAAAATGCTTCGCACGCCTGGAAATCCGACACATCGCACTGCATCAGAACCGCCTCATGCCCTTCTTTTTCCATCTGCGCCTGCACTTCCTGCGCCCGCTCTCTGGAACCATTATAATTGATCACAACAGTCGCGCCCCTGCGGGCAAATTCCAGAGCAATCGCACGGCCGATCCCGCGGGAAGCTCCGGTCACAACCGCAACTTTTCCCAAAAGCATCCCCTGCTGTCCGCTTCTTCCATCCTTTTTTTCTTCTTTTCTATCCATTTTCCCACATCCGAAATGCCGTAAGCGGTTCCATTCCCGCCGAACCCCTTCATCAGCTACACGACATTTTCCATTTCCTTTCTATCAAATCTCTCTTAACCCTCTGCAAAGCCCTGACTTCTAAAAGAGTTTTCTCTCAAATCTCCACAAAGCCCTGACTTCTAAAAGAGTTTTCTCTCAAATCTCCGCAAAGTCCTGCTCTCTAAAGCGCTTTCTCTAAACTGCTCCACATGCGCCCATTACAGCGGCCACTTTATCCACATCTTCGATGCTGCCCACGTTCATAACCCGGACAGTTCTGTCGATTTTCTTTAAGAATCCCGCCAGTGTTTTCCCTGGTCCGATCTCAATGAACGTATCCACACCATCTGCAATCATCCGCTCCATACTCTGCTGCCAACGCACAGAAGATGCCACCTGCGTCTTCAGAAGTTCCTTTGTCCGGCAGATATCTGTGACCGGTTCCGCCGTCACATTTGTCACATACGGAACTTGCAACTCATAAAAGGTAACTTCATCCAGCACCGCTGCCAGCTTTTCTCCTGCCTCTTTCAGCATCGGTGAATGGAATGGCCCGCTGACATTTAACGGAAGCACCCGCTTTGCACCACATGCTGTCAGTTTCTCTTTTGCCGCCGCAATACTCTCCTTCCTGCCGGTGATCACGATCTGTCCCGGACAGTTGTAATTCGCCACACTGACACCGTCTATCTGTCCGGTCACTTCCTCAATCTGCTCTGGCAAAAGTCCAAGAACTGCCGCCATTACACCGACCCCTGCCGGAACTGCCTCCTCCATCAGAATGCCCCTTTTTCTCACTGCCCAAATTGCATCCAGCTCAGACATTCCGCCTGCCGCCGCGATCGCACAGTATTCCCCTAGGCTTAACCCTGCAGTCACATCTGCATGTACCCCTTTTTCCTCCAACACCCTCGCCATCGCAAGGCAGGTTGTCACAAGCGCTGCCTGGGTATAGGCAGTCTGGTCTAATTTATCATTCTCATCAAAACAAAGTGTTCTGATGTCTATTTCCATCTCATCCTTCAACCGTTCAGAAGCCGCATCATAAAGTTCTGCCGCGGTCTGACTCTGTTCATAAAAATCTTTTCCCATCCCGGTTTTCTGTGCACCTTGCCCCGGGAAAATAAATGCTGTTTTACCCATCAATTTTTGCTCCTTTCAGACACGCTTCTGCTTCTGTCATCAGTTTGTCAATCAGCTCTTTACAGCTTAGTTCTTCTTTGACAAGTCCTGCACTTAAACCTGCCATCAGACTTCCATTGACTACATCGCCTTCCACGACTGCCTTTCGAAGCGCTCCGAGCGTAAGCTTTTCCAGTTCTTCAAAGGAAGCTCCTTCCTTTTCCATCTGAAGATATTCTTTTGTCATCTGGTTTCTCAGTACACGGATCGGATGTCCGGTACTTCTTCCGGTTACTTTTGAATCAATATCTTTTGCTTTGATAATACATTTCTTATAATTCTCATGCACGGCCGACTCCTTTGCCACAACAAAATGTGTACCGACCTGCACGGCGGATGCCCCAAGCATCCATGCCGCCGCCACACCGCGCCCATCTGCGATCCCCCCGGCTGCGATCACCGGGATTGAAACGGCATCTGCGATCTGCGGTACGAGGACCATCGTCGTATTCTCTCCGATATGTCCCCCCGCCTCTGATCCTTCTGCCACGACCGCATCTGCACCGCACCGCTCCATTCTCTTTGCCAGCGCAACCGATGCCACGACCGGAATGACTCTGATGCCCGCATCTTTCCACAGCTTCATATATTTTTCCGGATTCCCGGCTCCGGTCGTCACAACCTTCACACCTTCCTCCGCCACGACTTTTGCTACTTCATCCGCGTATGGACTCATCAGCATGATGTTGACTCCGAACGGCTTTTTCGTCCGCTCCTTCACCTTCCTGATCTGGTCTCTCACCCATTCGCCCGGCGCACTCGCCGCTCCGATCAGCCCGAGACCGCCCGCCTCTGATACTGCGGCTGCAAGATGGTAGTCTGCCACCCATGCCATTCCTCCCTGAATGACCGGATATTCAATTCCAAGTAGTTTCGTCACATCTGTTCTCATACGGACACCTTTCCTTTTCCTGTCTTTTCTATTTCTCTAAATATGCAACAACTGCCCCGATCGTTGTCAGCTGTTCTAAATCTTCTGTCGGGATCTCTCTTCCAAATTCTTCCTCAAAAGCCATGACCATCTCGAACAGATCAAGTGAATCTGCTCCCAGATCTTCCTTAAAAGAGGACTCCGCTGTCAGTGTGCTGATATCTGCTCCTAATGAATCTGCTACGATTTCTTTTACTTTTTCTAACATGATAAATCTTCTCCTTTTTCTCTTGTATGCAGTCTTTTTTGCGCATACTTATTTCTGTTTTTCTATCTGTAATCCGGCGAAACACTTTTTTGTTCGATCCGGGAATTACCTTGTCATTGCCACTCCATCCATGTGGCGCCCCAGGAAAGTCCTGCCCCAAATCCAGCCAGCACGATCTTCTGCCCTTTTTGCAGTCTGCCTGCCCGATTCAGCTCATCCAACAGGATCGGAATACTTGCCGAAGAAGTATTTCCATATTCCTGAAGGTTCATCGGAAATTTTTCCACCGGAAGTGCAAGCCTTCTTGCGACCGCCTCAACGATCCTCTGATTTGCCTGATGCAGGATAAAATAATCAATCTCCTCCGGTGCAACGCTTTCTTTTTCCAGCAGTTCCCTGATACAGCGCGGTACCTGGCGGACTGCAAATTTAAACACCGCCTGCCCATCCATATGGATATGATCTGCTTCTCTGCCACAGCAGAGCGCATCTCCCTGCTCCCCGTTAGAATGGGAAACCATTGCAGGAAAAACACCTTCCTGCGCCCGGAGTACAACCGCTCCTGCTCCGTCTCCAAACAAAATGCAGGTCCCCCGGTCTGTCCAGTCCACAATCTCTGACAAACTCTCTGCTCCAATGACAAGCGCACACGTTGCAAGGCCCGCCGCAATATAAGTCTGCGCCGTATTATAGGCAAATAGAAATCCCGTACACGCCGCATTCAGATCAAAGCAGACTGCCTTTTTTGCTCCAAGCTGCTTCTGCACCTCACACGCGGTACACGGTAGGACTACATTCGAGGAGATAGTCGCTACAATGATCAGATCAATTTCATCTGCAGTTACCTTCGCATCTTCCAGCGCCCTCTCGGAAGCTTTCCATGCCATCGTGACTGTCGTCTCTTCCTCCGATATGATGTGCCTCCTTGCGATCCCGGTCCGCTCCCGGATCCAGGAATCACTCGTGTCAACCAATTTTTCTAAATCATAATTGTCATAATAGTTCTCCGGCACATACGAACCGGTTCCAATCACTCTTCCTATCATTTTACTTTTTCTTTCTTATTATTTTGTTTTAAAACATTTTGATATTCAAAGTATATCACGAAAATAAGTTTTGTCAACCGTTTTTTTCTATAGAATTCCTCCGCCATTTCTATTTTTTCTATTCGTTCTGTGAATCTTACTGCGAATACTGCTACCGATCCGGTAAAGAAAACAGACCATTTCAGGTGCCGAAAACAGTCCGGATGCCCTTCTCCGGCACCCTACTTTTGCTCTGTAACTATTTGATATGATTTTAGAATCTCTTACCTAATAAACTTTTATTTCACATTAAAACATGAATTTCAAAAAAATTTGGCTTTTTTTCATTTTTCTCTTGCTTTTTTATTTTCTATATGCTAGAATACATTTTGTTAGCGGAAATGTCGGAATGGCAGACGAGCTAGATTCAGGTTCTAGTGTGGGTTACCACGTGTGGGTTCAAGTCCCATTTTCCGCATA
>CAUWEA010000009.1:0-57188 GCA_963557735.1 uncultured Faecalimonas sp.
CAGATACACCAAATTCTTCTTCACATGCTTTTACTAATTCGTTTAATTCTAATACTGATAATTCTTTGATCGCTTCGATCATTTCAGCTGTTGTTAATTTTGCCATTTTACTTACCTCCATAAAATTTGCTTTATTTTCGTTTTTTGATTTTTATAGATTATCCAGCTGTTACTTCAGCTGCTTCCTCTGCTGCCGCTTCTACAACTTCGCCGTCTTTTTCAGCGATTTGTTTAATAACACGAGCAAAGTTTGTAATTGGTGACTGAATGCTTCCAAGGAATTTGGAAAGTAATTCGTCTCTTGAAGGAATCTTCGCTAACTCGCTTAAAGCTGCGCTGTCATAAACAGTTCCTTCTACAACACCAGCTTTTAATTCTAATGCTTTTGCATCTTTTGCAAATTTGCAAAGGATTCTTGCCGGAGCTGTTGCATCGTCTTTGGAAATTGCGATCGCGCTTGGTCCTTCTAAGTAAGAATCAAGTCCAGCGAACTCTGTTCCCTCGAATGCTCTTCTCATCATTGTGTTCTTGCAGACTTTGTAGATTACACCAACTTCTCTTAACTGTTTACGTAACTCAGTATCTTCTGCTACTGTTAATCCACGATAATCAACTAAAACTGCTGACTGAGCACCCTGGATGTCTTCCGCGATAGCCTGTACGATCGGTTGTTTTAACTCAACTTTTGCCATGAATGGTATACCTCCTTATAGATTTATACCGCCGATATAAAAACCTCTCTGTCAAAAGACAGAGAGGCTAGAAAATTCATATTTAGAATTTACATCTCCTCGGTAGGCGTTTTCTCCTTATGCCTTACGGCACCTACTGTCTTCGGCAGTTATTGCTCTGCTATTATAGCATCTTTATATATTTGATGTCAATAACAAATTAAACTAATTTTGCTGGATTTACTTTTACACCAGGTCCCATTGTAGAAGTAAGAGTTACACTCTTTAAGTACTGTCCCTTAACTGCTGCTGGTTTTGCTTTGTTGATTGCATCAATAAGCGTCTGGAAGTTGTCCGCTAACTGTTCTTCTGTGAAAGAAGCTTTTCCTAATGGCACATGGATAATGTTTGTTTTATCTAATCTGTACTCGATTTTACCGGCTTTGATATCTGCGATCGCTTTTGTAACGTCCATTGTAACTGTACCAGCCTTCGGGTTTGGCATTAAACCTTTTGGTCCAAGTACACGTCCTAAACGTCCTACAACACCCATCATGTCTGGTGTAGCAACTACAACGTCGAAATCAAACCATCCTTCGTTCTGGATTCTCGGGATTAAATCCTCTGCTCCTACGTAATCTGCTCCTGCTGCTTTTGCTTCTTCTGCTTTTGCGTCTTTTGCAAATACTAAGATACGAACTTTTTTACCTGTTCCGTGTGGTAATACAACCGCACCACGGATCTGCTGGTCAGCGTGACGTCCGTCACATCCAGTTCTGATGTGTGCTTCGATTGTCTCATCGAATTTTGCTACTGCAGATTTTTTAACTAATGCTACTGCTTCTTCTTTGTCGTAGAGGTTTCCTCTCTCGATCAACTTAGCAGCCTCAATGTATTTTTTTCCTCTTTTCATATTAAATAACCTCCTAGTGGTAGTATCGGGAGCTAGCCCTCCCACATTAACTGTTTACAATTTCTTATTCTTCTACTTTAACACCCATACTTCTGCAAGTTCCTGCTACCATGCTCATAGCAGCTTCGATTGTTGCAGCGTTTAAGTCTGGCATTTTTGTCTCAGCGATCTGTCTTAACTGTTCCTGAGTAATTGTAGCAACTTTGTTCTTGTTCGGTACACCTGAACCAGATTTGATGTTACATGCTTTTTTGATCAATACTGCTGCCGGTGGTGTCTTTGTTACGAAGCTGAAGCTTCTGTCATTGTAAACTGTGATCACAACAGGAATGATAAGATCTCCCTGATCTGCTGTTCTTGCGTTGAACTGTTTTGTAAATTCAACGATGTTTACACCGTGCTGACCAAGAGCCGGACCAACCGGTGGTGCTGGTGTTGCCTTTCCTGCTGGAATCTGTAATTTAATATAACCTTGAACTTTTTTTGCCATTTTTCAGTACCTCCTTGTGGTATTCGCGGGGATTTCCCTCCCACTCGATTTGTTAAGTGATAGTCTTTGTTCCGTTCCAAAGACCATATCTTATTGTTACATCTTTTTAACTTCTGTGAAACTTAATTCAACTGGTGTTTCACGACCAAACAATTCAACATTGATTGTCAAACTCTGTTTTGCTGGGTTTACTGTCTGAACTGCTCCGACTGTTCCTTCCCACGCTCCGGCAACAACAGTGATCGTATCGCCTTCCTCAAAATCAACGACAATGCTTTCACTCTGGATTCCAAGTGGCAGCATTTCCTCTTCTGTGAGCGGAACCGGCTTTGATCCCGGCCCTACAAATCCTGTCACACCCCTCGTATTTCTTACGACATACCAGGTATCATCGTTCATGATCATATGGATCATAACATATCCAGGGAACATCTTCTTCTGAACCGCTCTCTCAGCACCGTTCTTTAACTCGATCACTTCCTGCATCGGAACACGTACTTCGAGGATCTGGTCTTCCAGATGTCTGTTCTCGATTGTCTTATCAATGTTGGCTTTTACTTTGTTTTCATACCCTGAATAAGTATGAACTACATACCATTTTGCCTCTGACATAAAATCACCTTTCATTATTGCTAACAGTTCACATATCCGTTCCTATTTCACCAATAAATCAATACCGTATTTTACGATAACATCGATAATCGAAATCAATGCCCCTAAAAAAACGGACACTGAAACGACTGCTGCCGTTTGTTTCGCAAGTGTTTTCTTGTCTGGCCAAATAACTTTCTTAAACTCAGCTTTCAAGCCTTGAAACCAGCTTGTCTTGCGAGCTTTTTTCTCGGGATTTTTTTTATCCTTAGTTTTTTCGCCCATAACATTCACTTCCTTTCAACGACTATTTCGTTTCTTTGTGTAATGTGTGTGATTTGCAGAACTTACAGTATTTTTTTGTTTCCATGCGTTCCGGATGAGATTTCTTATCCTTTGTCATGTTGTAATTACGCTGCTTACATTCTGTACATTCCAATGTGATTCTTGTGCGCACAACTTCCACCTCGCTTTTTTTTAAATTGAATTCTGTGTTACATGGTAGTTTGCGAGACTACCCAAATTTAGGCATAAAAAAAAGACCTACTTCCATTCGCCAGTATAGCTTACCATGCATCCTGCGGATTTGTCAAGTTTTTTTACCTGATTTTCCGCAGGATATACTGAAGTGGTCTGAAAAAAATAAGGACCGTGACAAAATTACCGATTCCGTGCAGAATGTCAAACGGGATCCCGCTGACCCACCATGCGATCCCCGCTCCGATCCCTCCGGTCACCGCGTATGGAACGGCACACAGCATTCCGAATGCCAGCCCGAAAAATCCACTGAGAACTGCCCACAAAAGCAGACTGTTGTTCTTTCTGAAGATCCTTACCAGCAAATACAAAATTGTCCACACATACAGATACATGATCCACCATACTCCGAATCCGTAAAGGATCCCCTCCAGAAGTGCAAACAGATAGATGATCACGACGGTGCGCTTCTCAAATACAAGCGTATAGAGCATGATCAGAAGTGACACAAACTCGATATTCGGCAGGAAAGAAAAGGCGACCTGGACTATAACCAGGATCGCCGCAAGAAATGCATTTCCAACAAGCTCTCTTGTTTTCATTCCTATTCTCCTACTGTATATGCGATCTCAAATGCATCGCCGTCTGCTACCGGCTGCTCTGAGATCCCGTAATTGCAGTACTCACCGTTCACGGAAAATCCCCAGTAAGCCCCGTCTTCTTCAAATACGGCTTTCTCGCCATTTACTGTATCTACCATCAGACCATACTCGCTGTCTTCTCCTGAGTATGTAAGCCCTTCTTCCTTCGCGTCATCCATCGCTTCCTGAAGATATTCGGCATCTGTCTTAATCTGATACTCTTTCTTTTCTCCATCTTTATTTACAACTGTGAGCGTCACCGACTTGCTTCCTTCCTGCGCCTTCGGTTTCAGCATCAGGTAAGCGCCTGCCAGCAATGCGATCACAACTACAAACGCTGCGAGAGCGATCCACAGTTTTTTGTTCTTTTTATCTTTCATCATCTTTTCCTCCTATGCGAAATTTGAAACTGCTTCATCTTAACACTTTCAGGAGATTCCGTCAATCCTATTCTCCTCCCTCTGGTCATTGGATTCGACATTTTTCGTTTACATCTCCCCGGTTTCACGGTATACTGAATACAAAAAGGCAGGTGAATGATATGTTTAAGCTATTTTATCCCCATGAATATGTAGAAAGTGTCTTCTCGATTGACTACGAAAAATTATATCAGAAAGGATATCGCGGAATCGTATTTGACATCGACAATACGCTTGTTCCACACGGAGCAGACTCCACTCCCGAGGTGGATGAGTTCTTTACCGTTCTCCACAGCCTCGGCTTTCAGACATTACTGTTATCGAACAATGACGAACCGCGCATCCGCCGTTTTCTCAAAAATATAGATTCCCTCTATATCTGTGATGCCGAAAAGCCAAAGACTGACAACTACCTGAAAGCGGTCCGGAAAATGCAGCTGAAAAAAGAGGAGATTGTCTTTGTGGGTGATCAGATTTTCACGGACATTCTCGGTGCAAACAGATCCGGGATCGATAATATCCTCGTAAAATTTATCGGATATGATACAGAGACAAAACTCGGAATCCGGAGGCGTCTGGAACGCATCATTCTGACCTGCTATCGTTTCCGCCGTTCCTGCCAGAACAGAATCGGAGGCATTGAAAAAAGGGAGGTTCTTTAAACTATGTTATGGAAAAGAGATAAACTTTTTTGCGAGATCAATCCTACTTGCTACGCGATCGCACAGCAAAAAGAAATTATCAAACGGCATCTGAAAAATTTATCCGAAAAAGAAACATTTTCACAAACGATACAAGCTGAAAAACTGCCAAATGTCGTGTCCAGTCACAGTTCCAATCTGATTAAGCGTGGAAAAGGGATTGATCTTTCACTCCAGGAAGGAAAAGCCACCAACATCAAACTGGCCTGCAGCAAGATAAACGGCATCATCATCCATCCCGGCGAAACGTTCTCTTTCTGGAAACTCATCGGGAAGACAACGAAGAAAAAAGGATATCAGGACGGTCGTGTGATCAGTGGTGATAAAATCCTGCCGGGGATCGGAGGCGGACTCTGCAATCTCGGCAACACGCTCCATCTGTTAGTTCTCCACAGTCCGTTAGAAGTAACGGAATTCCATCAACATTCCGATGCACTTGCCCCGGATGAAGGGAAACGCATCCCCTTCAGTTCCGGCACATCTGTCTGCTATAATTACATTGATTACCGTTTCAAAAACACGACCAACCAGAATGTACAGATCCTCGCATGGTGTGAGGATGGAAAACTTTTCGCAGAGCTCAGAAGCGAGCATGCATATCCATGGCAGTACCGACTTGTAGAAGAAGACCATCATTTTGCAAAAAGTGGTGACAAATATTATCGCAATTCTAAAATCTACCGGGAAGTCATCCTTACAAAAACGCATGAGGTTCTCAGAAAAGAACTGATACTGGATAATCATTCTGAAGTGATGTTTGACTATTCGCTGATTCCTTCTGAGCTGATACGCGGATAACTTTCCTTTTCTGTTGTCAGTCTTTTCACTCACAATATTCTCATACAAAAATCCGGGGAGAACGTTTCTTTCCCATCACTCACATTCTCTCCGGACTATTTCATCAGTTCCCGCCGCTTCACTTTGCGTTTACTTTTCCTGCCATTTCATATAATCACATACTTTGTCAATCTGTTCTGTGAAAGTTCCCTCAAACCGATTTTCAAAAAATGCACTTCCAATCGTAAATGCCCACGGATCTGCCTCTTTTATCTCATCCAGTCTCTCATAGCTGTTGATGCTGCCCGCAATGCAGACCGGCACATGAATGTTCTCCACAAACATCCGGTTCAAAGCTGCTGCATCTCCTGTGTACCGGTACCCGAGCAGATCAAATCCATACACACCCTTTTCCAGATATTTTTTCGCTTCTGCGATGATCTCTTCTTCCGTCCCCCTCAGCACTGACGGTCTCCCGGTTACTTCTCCTACAAAAGGCATATATTTTATGTTATGCTCTTTACAGTAATCATTTACAGAATCAAAAAATTTTGTTCCAAGCAAAATATCGCATCCACACTCCACAGCCATTCTGGCGCCTTCCATACATTCTTTTTCTGTGTATTCTACCACTTCAAGAAAGACTGTTTTGCCACATGCTTTCATATATGCACATAAACGTTTCATCTCTTCCAGTGGCAACATTTTCTCTTTCAGTCCCCATAATTCTGCTCTGGAATCCCTGCATTGTTCAAAAATCTCAGACGCATTTTCCACTGTACAGTCATTATGCGTCAACATTACAATCAACTGTGGGGCTTTCCACATAACACCTCATCCTTTCGTATTCGTTCTCTGCTTTCTTCGGTTCCACTCTAAATTTATCTCTGTCACATACACTTGTCACCTATAAAGAAAGACCATGGCATTCCATAGCCACAGCCTTTCTTATTACTGCTATTCCTCTGGAAGATGGAATCTTGCAACCAATTCCTGAAGCATCTGAGCCTGCCCGGACAATTCTTCACTTGCCGCTGCACTCTCTTCTGCTGTCGCAGAACTCGTCTGCACAACGCTGGAAATCTGATCTACACCGAGCGTCGTCTGTCTGAGCGTCTCATCCTGCTGCTTGGAATTCTCCACAATTACTTTCGCTTCCTGTGAAATATCTCCTACTTTCTCGTAAACCTGCTCAAATGATTCTGCCGTTTTATCTGCGATAACCTTACCGTTTTCCACTGCCTCCAGCGCCTTTTCAATCAACTCTGCGGTGGTCTTGGATGCCTCTGCAGTCTTTCCTGCAAGATTTCTTACTTCATCTGCAACAACAGCAAAGCCTTTTCCTGCTTCCCCTGCCCTTGCTGCCTCCACAGCCGCATTCAGCGCCAGAATATTTGTCTGGAACGCAATATCTTCAATGCTCTTGATGATCTTCTCTACTTTCATAGAATTTTCCGAAATATCATCCATCGCTTTCAGCATTGTCTGCATCCGCTCTTCTCCTTCTGCGACTGCACCTGAGACAAACTCAATCTTCTGTCCGGTACGGAGAATCGTTTCTGTATTCTCATCAATCTGCTGTGAAATATCATCCAGCGTTGCCGCAAGTTCCTGCACGCTTGACGCCTGCTCCGTTGCTCCCTGCGCCTGGGACTGTGCTCCCATAGATACCTGGTCAGCTCCGCTTGCAACTTCATCCGCTGCTACCACAACGGAACGAAGTGTCTCGGAAATCGTATCCCGTACCTCTAACAACGCCTGCTTAATCTGGGCAAACTCGCCTTTGTAGTCCTGCTTCAGTGTAAAGACAAAGTTTCCTTTTCCAATCTCTCCCAAAGCTTCTGTAATCTCATTGATATACAGAATGTATTCTTTGAGCCGGTCTGTGATCGCATTGATATCTTCTGCCAGCAGTCCAATCTCATCACTGCTTTTTACCTCTGCTTTCACTTCCAGATCGCCGCCTGCAATTTTGTATGCAGTTTTGGACAATTTTTTCACTGAACCTGTAATTTTCATACTGAATCCGATAATAACAGCTGTCAGAATTGCTATCGCGATCATAAACCACCAGATCACACATTTGACCGTCTCTTTGATGTAGCTCTGGTATTCCTCTTCTGGAAGATTTCCTAAAATATAATAGCCCTCTTTTTCCAGATAAGTTCCGGAACCGACAAATTTCTGTCCGTTCTGTTCATAATCCACTCCATTGATCGATTTATTTTCAATAACTGCTTCTGTAATATTATCGGAAAAACCTGCTTCTTCTACATTTTTCATGATCATCCCGTCTTCTGGATGATAGATGATATTATTGTCAATATCAAATGCCAGAATGCATCCGCCTTCTCCGATTTTCATATCGGAAAGCTTTGAAATAACCGTATCGATCAGTACGTCTACACCTAAGATCCCTTTCATCTCTCCGTCCACAAATACGGGAGCGGCTACTGTAACGATTTTCTCTTTTGTAGATACGTTTTCATAGACTCCTGTTACAGCTGACTGCTTGGAGTCTACAACCGGCTGATACCATTTTCTTGAAGTCACATCAAAAGTTTCCTTCGTCTCATATGTATCATCTGACTGCAGAAAGTCCTTTGTTTCCAGGTCGCACAGCCAGGCATAGACAACAATTTCATCAGAAGCAACGATCTCTTTTAATTTCTTCATCAGCTGTTTCTGATTGTCAGAATGATTAAACGTCTCATCCCATCTGGAAACTCCCTCTACAACAGTTTCTTCCTTTGCTGCCATCTCTGCAATCCCTATGTATCTCTGAAAATAAGCATTTACCTGCTCTCCTGCCCGTTCCGCTTCTGCTGTCAGATAATTTGTGTCCAGTTCTGTCACGATTGTCTTCACCTGACCGATGATCCGGTTTCCAACAAAAATCATAATAAGAATCATTGGCAGCACAAGACCGAGGAGCAGCTTTGCCAAAAGCCCGAACCTTACTTTTTTGTTCTTTACTTTCATTTGTATTTTCCTCTTCTTTCATTTTGTCATACAGATGCTCTTCTGAAAATTTTCATCAGTCTCCTCATCTGTCTTGATAAACTCATAATCACACCTTATCTGAATTTTCCGGCAAATATTCATTTGATCCCATCTCTGCCCTGTATGCTCTCTTCTTGTTCTATATTACAAATGCAAAGAGGAAGCAAGAGGTTTTCCGACCCCCCCCCCGATTTTTTCTGACCAGATTCACACAAGATAAACGCTTATGATTTAACTTATAAAGCATTATAGCAAATTTTCTGTATTAGTTAAAGTATTTTCAAAAATTTTTCTATTTTTTACCAGTTTCGTATTACTCCAAATATACATAATGCAACTATATAAATATTCCAGATCCTGCTCATCCACCGTGGTCTCTTCTTTTCCTTTTCACTGCAATACCATTCTGCCAGAATTCCTGTCAGAAGGAACGGACCTGTCACAAACAAAAACGGATTTGCCTGAAATGCTCCTCTGATATCAGCCTTCGAAAGACACAAAATCAGGGTAGTTATCCCACACCCTGGACATAACCACCCTGTTATTTTATGGAACATGCAGGGAATCCCGATTCCGGTTCTTCTAAGCCAGAGCAGATATCCTGCCCCAGCTCCCAAAATAGCTGCTACCTTTCCTGCCCTCTTCTTTTTCATATCTCTGTTCCTGAAAATCTGTCTTAATATTGTACCGCTTTATTGATCGTGTCCTGGATCAGACAGTAGTCAACAACCGACAGACCTAAAATACCAATTACCAGATAAAGAATTCCTGAGCTTCCGTTTACCCCTTTAATCCGGTCACACCGTTCACCCATTTTATATAACCAGTAAAATGAATAAATTCCGCATGTCACAAGACTGAGCAGAAATACTACTGCTCCTGAAGTTGCCTGCGGCTCCCCTGCAAGCTGGTTCACTTCATCATTTATCTTAATCATCCAGTAAATCCCATAAAGTCCGCAAGTAACGATCAGAAGAACAATACTCAGCGCAATATTACGTTGCTCAATTCCGCCGCTTCCTCCATTATAAAATCCCGGAACCTGCCCCGCTTCGTTATTGCTGCTGTAACCTGCATTCTGTGCACCTCCATTTGGCTGTGCCGCATGATAGTTGCTCCACGGATTCTCTCCCTGCCACGTATTCTGCTGTTCTTCCACAGTCGCTCCACAGTACACACAGAACTTCATCTCATCTTCCAGCTGTGCCCCGCACTGATGACAATATTTCATAATTCTTCTCCTCTTGCTCTCAATTTTCTTCCTTCATTACTATTTCTTTGTGTTTCCTAAAAATCCCTCAGTTTAAAGCGCGATACAAGATCCTTTAATAACTGTGACTGTCCGGAAAGTTCTTCACTTGCCGCTGCGCTTTCCTCTGCCGTTGCAGAATTCGTCTGGACAACGCTGGAAATCTGGTCAACTCCCTGCGTCACCTGAGAAATCTCTTCGGACTGCTGTCTGGCCGCCTCTGAAATTTTATCCACGTATTCCACAGCGCTCTTCGTCGTCTCCACAGTTGTCAGAAGCGCCTCTGCTGTCTGGTCTGCAATCTTCGTACCATTCTCCACCGCGGTAATTGTTCCTTCAATCAGCATTGTTGTGTTGCTTGCTGCCTCCGCACTCTTGGATGCAAGATTTCTTACCTCATCTGCGACAACTGCAAATCCCTTTCCTGCCGTACCGGCTCTCGCTGCCTCCACTGCTGCATTCAGGGCAAGAATATTTGTCTGGAAAGCAATATCTTCAATCGTCTTAATAATCTTTCCGATATCGCCTGATTTCTGACTGATTTCTCCCATCGCCTCGATCATTCCACGCATCTGGTCATTAGAAACTTCAAGTTCTGACTGTGCCTGCTCAACTTTAAGGCTTGCTTCCCTTGCGTTCTCAGCAGTATCCTTTACTCTTCCTGAAATCTCATTGATTGCGGCTGCAAGCTGCTGGATAGAACTTGCCTGCTCCGTCGCTCCCTGGGAAAGCGCCTGCGCTCCGCTGGAAACCTGGTCTGCGCCGCTTGCCACCTGCTCAGACGCTTCATTGATCTGTCTGAGTGTATCGCTCAGATTATGATTCATTTTCCGGATTGATGCAAGAATCGGCTGGAAGTCTCCTTTGTATACTTCATGTTCTGCATGCACATTAAAATTACCTGCCGCCATCTCATCCATCAGCCTTGTAAGATCGCCGACAACTTTTCCCAGACCTTCACAAGTATCCCTCACGCTCTCCATGAGCATTCCGATCTCATCTTTTGCCTCATAATCTAGATTCTGGGACATCTCACCCTGCGAAATTCCTTTCATCGCCGCCTCAATCAGGGCTACCGGTTTTACAATATCTTTTGTCACACTGATTCCAATCAGCACCGCTGCCAGAACAGAAATCACCGACATTGAAAATACAAAGATCACTGCCCGGTTTGTTGTTGCAACACTCTCCTTCATCGTTGAGTTACGAATGGCATCCGTCTCTTCATTTAAAGGCCGGACCGTATCTTCCACTTTATTTAATGCCGGGGTACATTCATGCAGGATCGTCTGCTCTGCTGCTTTCCGGTCCCCATCTTCCAGTTCTGCAATCACTTTATCCCCGATTGCAAGCCATTCTTCCACCACCTCTTTGTATTCCTCAACCAGAGCCGGCTCAAGCACATTCAGTTTCTGAATTTCCTCAATATCATTTTTAATCTTCTGGGTCGTCTGTTCTACAATCTCTTTTTTCTCTGCATACTCTTCATCACTGATTACCATATCCCGCAGATATCTTGCCGCAATATTCGTATACAGACGGTTATCTTTCACAAGATCGTCCACTGCAACGGATCCTGCCATAAATTTCTCAAGATCTTTATTGGTATCTGACAACGATAAAACTGAAAAAATAGAGATGAGAATCGTCAGTACAACTACAATCCCAAAACTAAGTAACAGTTTACTTTTGATTTTTAAATTTTTTAACATATTTTCTCCTCTGTTTTGCGCTTCACGCATTAATATTTGCTGTTGTCATAAAATGAAGTATCGGTGTAACCTGCATATTCACTGTATGCCGGCGCCGGCTGTGAAACTGTCTGCTCCGGCTGGTAAACCGTTCCCTGCATTTCTGCATCGCGCAGGCGGAACCGGCTTACAAGTCCTTTCAGCAATTGTGACTGTCCGGACAGTTCCTGGCTTGCTGCCGCACTCTCCTCTGCGGTAGCGGAATTAGTCTGGACAACGCTGGAAATCTGGTCAACCCCCTGTGTCACTTCTGAGATGGACTCTGCCTGCTGCTCTGCCGCAAGACTGATCTTCTCCACCGTCTGTACTGCCTGCTCAGCGCTCTCCACCGTTGCCGCGAGCGCTGACGCCGTCCGGTTCGCAATTTTCGTTCCTTCTTCTACCGCCTGAATGGATCCTTCGATTAGCAGTGTTGTATTCTTTGCCGCCTCAGCACTTTTGGATGCCAGATTGCGTACTTCATCTGCAACAACTGCAAATCCTTTTCCGGCCTCGCCTGCGCGGGCAGCCTCGACCGCTGCATTTAATGCCAGAATATTGGTCTGGAAAGCAATATCCTCGATCGTCTTAATGATTTTTCCAATCTCATTTGACTTCTGGCTGATCTCTTCCATTGCATGTACCATCTCACCCATACTCTGATTAGAAGCAGATAATTCTTCCCCTGCGGAAGTCACCTGACCACTTGCGTCTTTTGCATGCTGTGCACTGAGCTGCACCTGGTCTGATATCTCATTAATTGTTGCCGCCAGTTCTTCCACAGAACTTGCCTGCTCTGTTGCTCCCTGGGACAATGCCTGTGCTCCGGAGGATACCTGCTCTGATCCGCTCGCCACCTGGTCTGCCGCCTCATTAATCTGTGTCAGCGTATCGCTCAGATTCCGGTTCATCGTACGGATTGATGCAAGCAGCGGCTCAAAATCCCCTTTGTATGCCTCCTCCGCTTTTGTGCGGATGTTAAAGTTCCCTTTCGCCATCTCATCCAGCAGATAAGTAAGGTCTGACACTACTACATGAAGCCCTTCGCAAGTCGCACGGAAACTGTCTGCCAGTACGCCCAGTTCATCATTTCCCGTATGTGCAATTTCATTCTCAATATATCCTTCTGAAATTCTCTTTGCCACGCTTTCCAGTTCTTTTACCGGAGTTGTGATCGCACGGATTAATCTTGACACAACTACCACCACGAGTACAAACATTACCGCAAATACTCCAAGCTGAAGCCATACAACTCCCTGCTTTACTCTTTCTGCCTCTGCATCCGTCTGTTTCGCAAACTCATAAGTTTCGTTATAGACTGCCTCTGCCGCTTCTCCACACTCTGTGATCAGTTCTGAAAATGCTCCCTGCAGTTCTTTTTCTGCTTCCTGCCACTTTCCTTCCTCCATCAGCGCCATAATCTCAGCTCTCGCCGCTCCGACTTCATCGCTGATCCGCTCCAGATCTGCCAGTGTCTTTACCTTGCCTCCGGAAGCATTTTCAATATTTTCAAGATTCTTTCCTGCCCGCTCTGCTACTTCCTGAATCTTACTTTTGTATGCTGACAAATCCTCTGCTGCCAGCGCACTGTATAAATGAGACTCGATCTCATAGACATCCCTTGAAAAACTTGCCGCCTCTGTAGCCTCTACAAATGGTCCCGTATACAGCTGATGTGACAAATCTCCTACTTTATCTGTCGATGCAATCGCCAGTATCACCATGATCACTGACGCGAGAATCGTCACCCCGAAACCCAAAACTAACTTTTTCCCCATAGTCATTTTTTTCATAATTCTACTACCTTCCTACTCATTCGTATTTTCTTCCCCCAAACCGGTTTCTTCTTTCTCTTCCGGATACTGAACCAGTAATTCCTCCTCTTCTGGAAATGCTCCGGTTTTCCTGTGAAATATTTCCCGGATCCGGGACTTTATCTGAATTGCCTTACTCTGTGCATGAACCTTGAACCGTTTCCAGTAATTCTGACAGAGCTTTGCAGCAATTTTCACTATCCTGCCGCCCCATAAAAATATGATGAGAAATGGAAATTTTACCAGCACCGGATAAAGCTTCTGCATCTCTTCTCTTGGAGGAAAAAGCCACTCCCGCTTGCGGTGTCCCCATTCCTCCTCCCGGTTGCGCCTGTAAAAGTCAAGACGTATCCGTTCCCCCGGTAAAATGAGGTGATCCAGTCCTCTGTTCTCTTTTCCATTTTCTAAAATATATTCCTCCAGCTCCAGCGCTGTCCGGCAGTCAAATTTTCCAGCTTCCCCAAACCACAGAGAAGCCAGTATATGTATCTGCACCAAAAACTCATCCAGCTTTGCTTTTTTGACGAGGTCTTTTATGATCTTCCACTGGAACTGCTCACAATTACATTTCTTCTGTTGAAACAGCCAGAAATCCAGTACCGGTCTGACCTTCAGAATACCTCTGACATATAACTCCACCATTTTCCCGGTGCGGTAAATATACTCTTCCTCTTCCGAAAAAATATGGACATATTTGTGATGTTCCATCTTACAGAACTCTTTTACCGGATCACAGAAAAACCGTCTGATGACTTTATTTTCTACCGGAAACTCCTCATAAAGTATCACCTTCACTCCCGGTGGTCTGACATAAACAACCCCCTGGTCCAGCCGGTTCTCTTTCCGTTCATAATCCATATCTTCCATCAGAGTGCATAGCAGCGGAAGTTTTTCCTTCTCCACGAGAATCTCAATCTGCTCAATACAAGCCATCTCAGTGCTCGGATAGACATCCTGAATCCCGCATCCTGACAGCAGCAGTCCATGAATTTTATGCTTTTCCATCTGCCATACCAGCACTTCTTCTATGCTCTTATAAGACTCGTTCAGCAAAAGACATTTTTTGTACTTTTGATAAAACTGCTCCTCATATTCTTTTCCAAATTCCTGCTGGTGTCCAAGCATTCCCAGATATGCAATACTCGTAACATCCTGAAAATCAGCAGCTTTCAGAAACTTTTTCCAGTCTACCGGTCTTCTCGGATTCTGAACCGGTTTTTGATTGATAGCTGCTTTCAGCAGTATCATCAAATATGCTACTTCATAATTAATAGGATCCCCTCCAATCAATTTACAGAATATCCTAGTTTTTTTATCGACCATTTTCGACAAAAGATTAAGATTTTTTTGCTCTTTTTCTCTCCCTTTCCTCGAGGATCCTTCTTTCTTCAAAAATATCCAGCGCCTTATAATTATAGATTGCATTTTTTTCATCTGCCACAAGAGCACCTGCAACGATTGTCATACAGCGTTTCTTCATAATTGTAACTAGCTCTCTTGACTGGCTTGCGATCACCACAGTCATCCCCTGATGATTGATCTCATCAAACAACTGCATCAGATCCCATGCGGCATCCGGATCCAGATTCGCGGTAGGTTCATCTGCAATGATGATCTCCGGTTCCACGCAGAGTGCTCTTGCCAGTAGCACCCTCGCCTGTTCCCCGCCCGACAGCTCATCCGGATATGCATCCACTTTCCCTGCGATTCCCACCTTACCAAGCGCATTCATCACAGTGCTTCTCATACGGAATGTTGCTTTCTCCACAGCACGTATTGCAAACGCAATGTTTTCATACACACTTCTGTCTTTCAAAAGTCCGATATCCGGCGTCATAATTCCAATCCGGCGCCGGTGGTATGGGACTCTGTTTTTCTGCATCAGATCCAGTCTCTTTCCCCGGATCGTTATTTTTCCATCCGTCGCATCGATCTGCTTCATCATAAGCCGCAGCAGCGTACTTTTCCCTGCCCCGCTTTTTCCAATCAAAAAAACAAACTCTCCTTTTTCTATGCGAAACGTAATATCTTCCACTCCGACTTCTTCGCCAAACATTTTTGTCACATGATCAAAAATTATCTCCGACATTTTCCCAGCTCCTCACTTCAGAACTTCTTTTCCCAGGTCTTTTCTCTTCTACTATACTGTGTTGCCCTGACAGAGTCAACCTTTCTGCAAGATACTTTCCCATTCACAAGATACAATACCGGTTCTCTGTCTTTCCCCAAAAAAAGAGATAACAGCATTATCCCCAAATGGTCTGTTATCTCTTCTCCTGTTATTTCTTCTGATAATAAGAATCCTTTCCTGCCAGTTTTCTGCTTACAATCCGGTCTGTTTCAATCGTCTGCCGGAGTACATTCTGTATTTTTTCACTGAACTCCACAATCTTCTTTGATTCAAAATCCTGCAGGTTTCTCTTATCTTCCCGGTTCAAAAGCCCCCGGAGTTCCTCCCTCGTCTGAAGATCGACCGCTGTGAGAATCGTCTGGATTTTCCTCTTATTCTCATCTGCCTTGTCCATTTCTTCACTTCTCATTTTCAAAAGAAGGCTGGCAGACTCTTTGTCTCCTCTGGAAAGCGTGTCTGCAAGTTCCTTTGTCACCCGGTTGATTTCCAGCATATATTTATAATTCTGCTGAAGAATTCTTAATACTTCTGTCAGTAATTCCTGCTTCTGTTCCATCTCCAGATCTTACACCCCGCTTGTTCTGTCTGCTTCTTTAAATGCATCCCGGAGTTCTGCAACAAGAGGTTTCAGTTCCTGAACAATCTCTTTATTTCTTCCTGCGCGCAGTCTTGCGATCTCATACAGAAAGAAGTCATACATTTTTCGCAGATCCCGGCTGATCTCATACTCCATATTCAATGTCGTCTTCAGATACTGCACGATCTCACTGCACCTGACTGCTGATTTTTCAAACAAATCATATTCCTCTGTCTCCAGTGCAAGTTGTGCCCGGTTGAGCCTTTTGATCAGTTCGTCGTACAATAAAAGAAGCATCTCTCCCCTTGTCATTGTACTTACTGACTGCATTTTATATTGTTCATATCCGTTCTGATACATGCTATTTTCCCTTCTGCTATCTTCTAGTAGCCACCGCCAAACTGGCTTAACCAGCCGCTCTGGCTGTTCATCTGTGCAATTACCGTCTCAAGAGTTGTAAACTGCTTGATATAGCGGTCCTGCTCCATTTTCAGACGAACTTCAAGATCTTTAATCTTCTTGTCAATCTGTTCCATCTGGTCATATAACGCATTATCTGTAATACTTCTCGGCGCCTTTGTCGATCCCGCTTTTTCAATCAGAATCCCCATCGTTCCCACATTGTTTGCAAATTTACTCATTGTATTCTTGAGATTCGTGGCAAGTCCGTCGGTTCCGGTTGCATTTCCATCTGATTTTTTCTTTGTAAACAGTTCCTGCACATTTTCCGGATCTGCTTCCAGCGCCGCCTTAAATTTCTTCTCATCAAATGATAATTTACCATTGTCTGAATATGAGCTTGACACTGACAGTCCGATCTTCTCCATCTCTGCCAGGTCTGCCGGATTGATTGCAAAGCGGAGTTCTGAACTCAGGGCGCGGAGATCACTGTCACCGAAAAGAATTCCTTCCTTTGCCTTCTCCTCATACAGCTTGATCTCTTCTTCTGTCAGCTCTTTCTTCTGCTCAGAAGTCAGCGGCTGATATTCTCTGTCCGGTCTTGTACTCAGTTCCTTATTGACAAGCTCGATGATTTCATTGTATTCATCCACCATCGTCTTTACTGCTTCCACAATCTTATCGGTATCTACTTTGGCGTCGAATGTGATCTCTTCTGTTCCTTCAATATATGTTCCCTTTTCATCATATCCAAATGTACCGTTCAGACCGATGGTCATTCCATCAAGTTCAAAGCTGTTGGAACCTCTTATGATCTCAACAACTTCATCGGAATCCCCGTATTTCACTCCGATGATCGCATCCTTTCCGACGCAGGAGTCATCGGTTGGAATTCCCTGTCCGAATATCTTTTCCAGTGTACCGGAAGCATCCTCGATTTTGATCTTCCCGCTTGCTCCGTCCGTTTTGGCAGTGATCGTAAACTTGTCTGCCGCTTCCTGATAACTTACTGTGACATCTGTCTGGGAATTAATCTTCTCCATCAGGGAGTAGACAGTATCATCCTTTGTAATCTCAATCTCTGTGCCATTGATTTTCACTTTGACCGGGGTATCGCCGATGGTTACTCCATTCTGGAATCCTGCTTCCCCTAATTTTGCATTCAGATTCAGACGGTTGGACTCTCCCGCACTGATATTCAGCGCGCCGCCCTCCCCGATTAATTCTGCACTTCCATTGACAAGTGTCAGTGTGGAACTCTGATCTTCTCCACCGCCAGGCTTTGTCGTCTTAAATTCCAGTTTGTTATTTTCCCATTTCACTTCAACTCTTCCGCTTCCAAAAGCATCATCAAACTGTTTCTGAAGTGAATTTTTTACTTCTGCCATTACATCTGTTGCCTTAGATAATGTCTCCTTGTCCGGCAGTGTAAATGTCTTGGAAACTCCATTGTAGCTGAATGTCAGTTCTTTTCCTGCAATCTTATCTACAAAAGATACTTTCTGAATCAGTTCATTCTCTGTCAAAGCCTTGTCCGAACTGATTCCCTGCTGTGTGATCTCCTTTGCCTCAAAATCTTTTCCTGCCTCCTTGAAGCCTAAAGTCTCAAGGGCCGTTCCATCTTTTAACTTGATGTTATTTCCACTGGTCTCGTTTGTCTTAAAGACAAGTTTTCCGTCTTTTACCTCTGCAACTACCGCACCTTCCGGCATTCCTCCGTCTTTTGACTCTGCCTTTAAAATCGCGTTAATGGAATTTTTCACATCCTCCACAGTGCTGAATTTATACGGCTGTCCATTCTCATCTTTTCCAGATAAAGTGATCGTATAATCCTTATTTCCATATTCAAAAGTCAGCGTTTTCCCCTGAAGTGTATCCAGTTTCTGCTCTGCACTCGTGTCAATCGTACCAGTTTCCAATGTTTTATCTGAAACAGAATTTTGGGAAGACCATTTTGCCTTCTCCGCCAGCTGCTTGATTCCCGCAATTGAGACAGAAGAGGAAGCATTCGCTGTCCCTGATACACTGATGTACTTATTGTTCACGCCAAGCGCTGTGATATCTGCTCTTCCCCAGAATGCAGAACTGAACAAGTTCGTAGATGATGTATATGTCGCCGTGTACTTGTCTGCAAATGCAATCATCTTATCTGTAATATTGCGAATCGCGTTCTGCTGCCACTGAAGCTGTGTCTTTTTGATCTTCTGTTTGTCGATCTTACTTGTAGTTCCATATGTCATACTCTCGATCAGAGAGTCTCTGTCAAGTCCGCTGGCAAGTCCGCCGTAACCTCTGATTCCATTTAAGCTGTTACTTGTCGTTCCGCTTAATCCGCCTATATTTGCCATCTTAATCTCTCCTTTTATCTTGATATTCTTCGGTTTTGCAATCACAAAATTTGCTCTGTACTTATTTATCGGCATATAGTATACTTTAAATAATAGTTTACAGAGTTTTAATTACGAATGGAGGAGTTTATTTTGGCAACGATCATTGCTCTTACAAATCAGAAAGGTGGGGTAGGCAAGACAACTACATCCAGTTCTCTTGCTGCCGGACTCGCCTCTTTTTATGATAAAAAAGTCCTTGCTGTCGATCTCGACCCGCAGGGAAGTCTTGGATTCAGCCTCGGGCTGGATATTGAAAACGGCGCTACAATCTATGACGTGATGAAAGGAACCGTCTCCGTGACAGAGGCAGTTCAGAAAACTGAATACTGTGATATACTGACTTCCAATATTCTGCTCAGCAGTGCAGAACTGGAATTTCACGGTACAGACCGGGAGCTGATCTTAAAGAAGGCGCTTGCACCGGTTATCGGCAATTATGATTACATCATCATTGACACACCGCCTGCACTGAACATTCTGACCGTCAATGCCTATGCTGTGGCAGATTACCTGATCATTCCTATGGCGCCTGAAATTCTCAGTCTTCTTGGCGTTTCACAGCTGAAGGAAACGATCGACTCCGTATATCAGAGCGTAAACCCACGTCTCCATGTACTCGGTCTGCTCCTTACCCGTTTCAACAAACGTACACTTCTGGCACGGGAAGTCAAAGAAATGACAGAAAACATTGCCGCACAGATTGGTACAAAAGTATTCCAGACACAGATCCGGAACGGAGTTGCCGTTGCAGAAGCGCCTGCGCACGGACTCAGTATTTTTGATCATTCCCCGCGTTCTAATCCTGCCCAGGATTATAAATCTTTCGTAAAAGAAGTTGTAGATATGATTTCTTCTTGCAGACAGGAGGTATAACGATGGCAAGAAAAAGTAATAAAACCGCACATGTCCTGAACCTGCTTGCAGGTCATGATTCTCAGAAAACACCTTCTGATGAAACTGCTTCTGTTCCGGAAGTTCCGTCATCCTCTGAGCCGGAAGCCGCTTCTGCCCCTGCCGGACAGACTGTTTCCGTGATCGATCACACTGAAACGGATCCGGTTGCGGAACTGATTGCAGACAAGCTCAGGGAAGAATTTGGATCAGAGCCAGAACAGACATCAGACTCTCACACTACGCCAGAGGCTTCTGTAACAGAAGATACCAGTATTCCGGAACCTTCTGTTACCACAGTTGCCCAGGAACCGGACGAAACTTCAGACACCACGGTCGTTTCAGAACCGGACAAGGCTTCAGACACCACGGTCGTTTCAGAACCGGACGAGGCTTCGGACCCTGCGGTTGTTTTGGAACCTGCTGAACCTTCAGATACTGCAGCCGTTTTAGCAGCGGCCGAACCTTCAGATACTGTAGCTGCCTCAGAACCTCAGCCGGCTCCGGAACCGGCAGCTGCCGCAGAGCCTGGCACAGTTTCTGAACCGGAGATACCGGAAGAACCGGAATTTATCGCGCTGAACCTGATGGAACGCATCGTCCGGGATAAGATCATCTACTATATGCGCCAGTTTGACGTCTGTACCTGCCCACGCTGCGTGGCTGATACCATCGCCCTTACGCTCAACGGACTTCCTCCAAAATATATTGTTACAACACCTGCCGCTGTCGATCCGCTTATCAGCTTTTATACAAATAAATTCATTGCTGATATTACTGTGGAAGCGACAAAGGCATGTATCACGATCAAGGAGAATCCAAGACATTAAATCCGGACAGATCTGTACAGCATAGTAAAAGTCAAAAAAAGAGTATGTTCTGAAAAATACTTAACAGAAACATACTCTTTTTTCACTCCATGGGGTGATCTTTCTTTTTCCCCGCTTCTTTTCAGAAGCACTGTTCTTATTTTATTTCTCCGACAACACTGTTCCAGATTTCATTTACCTCGTCTACACATTCCATGTAAATCTGTGCCATGACATGCGTCGGAAGTTCCAATTCTTCAGCGATGTGCCTGATTTCTCCCCATTCAGCCTTCTCATAGCAGAGAATCAGTTCATACAGACGTCCTGCCTTCCCTTCTTTTGAGATCAATGCCGCTTTCACTTCCTCCACAACCGGGATTCCATTTAAAATCTCTTCCATCGGAGCATCAATCATATACTCCAGTGTTGAGAACATTCCCATCAGGTATGCGTCAGAACTGTTGATCGGAAAATGATCCATTTTCTTTACAAGTGCGGAGGCAAAACTTGCCCGCATAAAGGAAGCTTTTAAAAGTTCTTCCGATGTGTTTTCCTCTTCTTTGAAACTCAATAAATACACCCATTTCTTTAACTGGTCAATACCGACGCGCACAATCGCCTGCTGAATGGACGATGTCTGGTGACGCACTGCAAAGTACGCGGAATTTGCCATTTTTAACAAAGCATATGTCAGCGAAGCATCCCGGCTGATAATCTGCTCCAGCAGTTCGATATCCGGCTCTTCCTTCGTGATTTCCATGATCAGCTGATAAAGATTCCCCTGAAGGTATTCCATCTTGTTTGCTTTTGTCAGCATCGCATCTGAAATATAATTTCCTTCCACATAATCCGCATTCAGCTCTTTTGCATATTCATATGCTTCCTTTGTATTGACTCCTGTCGCAATAAATTCTTTCTGAAAACCATGTGACATTTCTACAATATTATTCAGAGAGCGTTTATGTGTCTCATCCATCTTCCCGGAAATATTTACTTTGATATAATCTACATATTCCAGCATACTGAAATATTTCGGTGTAAACTGGAAATCATTGATTGCAAAGCGATACCCTTCCTCACGATATTTGCTAATCAGGACAGAAGACAGCGGATGAATGACAATATTGTCTTCAATCTGAATGACAATCTTATCTTTATCAAAGATCTTCGGAGTATTTCTGAATAAAAGCGCCGGGGTAAATGTCATAAATGTTGGCTTCTCACTGAAAATTCTGCCAGAATTCTCTGTAAGAAAAGCAATCATCGCATTTGCCGCCACACTGTCTGAGCTGGAATTATACAGAGTCTCTTCATCTCCCTGCACCATCAGCTCATATCCTACGATTTCATCTGTCTTCTGATTCTTAATTGTCTGTCTCACTACACATTTATCCATGCTGTGCCTCCTTACGTGCTAACAACTCGTCCATAACTTCCACCAGATGTCCGATCTCCGGCTTTGACATCTGTTCATCTGCTCCAAGCTGTTTCCCTTTGATGCGCATCTCCTGATTGATCAGAGAAGAGAAAATAATTACCGGAACCTTCTTCATCACCTCATCTTCTTTCACGAGCTTTGTCAGTCTGTGACCGTCCATCTCCGGCATCTCGATATCCGTGATCAGCAAGCCCGCCTTACTGTCAAAATCCGAGTCATTGCGGATAGAGCAGAGGTAGTCCCATGCCTCTTTTCCATTATTGAAGCTTGTAATATTAATATATCCTGCCCTTGAAAGAGAATCCTTGATCATTCTGGATAACAAAATAGAATCCTCTGCCAGAAGAATGTGGGATTCTCTGATCTGACGCTCTCCAAGACGGTCGATCTCTTCCATCTGGATTGTTGTCTCCGGCGCAATCTCCGCTACGATCTTTTCAAAGTCAAGAATCGTGACAAGCTTGGATCCACACTGTGCGATTCCTGTTGCAACGCCTTCTTCTCCATGGCTGATCGTATTGTCCGGCTTCTGAATGTCCTCCCATGAAATCCTGCTGATCCCTACAACAGAATGGACACGGAATGCAATATGCATCTTATTAAAATTTGTAATAATAAATAAATCTCTTGGATTTTTTGTCTGATTCTCTCCCGTAAGATACTTTGGAAGATCAATCACTGTCAAAAGAATTTCCCTCGGCTTGAAAATTCCCTCTACTGCTTCGTGGGAATGCGGTACTGGCTTCACTTTATCTGCCATCATGATTTCCCGCACTTTCGCCACATTGATTCCATATAGTTCCCCAAAAATGGTAAACTGCATGATCTCAATCTCATTTGTTCCAGACTCTAATAGAATTTCTGTTTCTGCCATTTCCTGCTCTCTCCTTTATATCATCTTATTTGTATATCGACACAAACTGCTCTTTTCTAAATACTCTTAAAGAATCCGGTCTTGTTTTCCCACTGTTCTGATTCTTACCTCTCCACTGGCGACATCAAGCTGCATCGTCCTTGCATAAGTCCCTCCGGTATCCTCCCCGGCAATCCGGAGTCCCTCTGCCATCAGCACACGCTTTACCATCGCTGCATTTCTCTCTCCGATATTTCCAAGACCTCCCGGTCCTTTCATCTCGAACATTTTTGCACCACCTGCGATTTTGCAGACCATTCTCCGGTTTGTCCCTCCAAATGCATTGAGTTTTCTCAATGTTTCCCGGATTCCGGTATCTGCATATTTCATAAGGTTCGCTCCACCGATCTGCCTTCCCTCCGGAAGCATGATGTGCAGAAGCGCTCCCAGTTTGATCATCGGATCATAAAAGGAAATCCCTATGCAGGAACCAAGGGCATATGTGATCAGTACCCCTTCCTGCCTCAAAATTTTCATATCTGCGATGCCTACTGACACTTGTTTCCCCATTAACTGTCCACTCCTAATTTTTTCATAAGCATATTCAGTGATTCTACATCCGGTAACAGAATCATATCACTTTTCAGTTCTTTTCCTTCCAGTCTGAATCCGGCGTTGATCATCATCAGCTTATCGGAATAATAGCCCATAGTTGCCATTGGGATACTTAAAATCCCCCCTAACATATTTACTGACATCTGTGGAACCGACAGTGTCACGTTGACATTTGTCAGGGAAGCCAGTGCATTAATGTAAGAGGAGATCATAATATTCCCGGTTTCAGTCAGCGCTGAAATATCAATCTCATCAAGGGAAAAGAAATCCACACCTTCTCTTCCAAGCATCCGCTTTAGTACCTCGTCCGCAAATTCCTGCGTCAGAATAAACAACATGACACCCTCAATATCTCCTGACAATTCCACAAGAACGGCTGCTACAAGGTCTTCCGGATCTCCCATGGCATACATCGCCTCATTAAATCCCAGCAGTTCTACTTCCGGCAGTGACATTTCTACTTTTGTATTCAGAATCCCGGACAGCGCAGTTGCTGCATTTCCATTTCCAATACTTCCGATTTCTTTTAACGTATCTATTTCCAGTTCATTCATTTCTTCATATGTATTTATCGCCATCTCTGTCACCACTACTGCCTTAATGAATTGATTGTGTTTACGATTTCATCTGATGTCTGTACCATTCTGAGCGCATAGGAATATGCCCTCTGGCTTTCGATGATCCGTGTCATTTCATCTGCGACATTTACCCCGGAGGATTCCAGGGCATGATCCTGCAGAACGTCTCCCTGCACAAGAAATGGCGCTCCGTTTTTCTCTACCGGAACAAATTCATTATTTCCCGTGTTCAGCATCCCGTCAAGGATGTTAAATCCAAAGACGCCGATTCTGCCATTCAGTCCTCCCTGACCTGCAGTAATTGGATTCTGGTTTTCATCCAGTACAAGATTTCCATTGTCGTTTACAAGGTACATCTGCCCATCTCTCTGCGAGAGACTGAAATGTCCGTTCCGCGTATAAGTAATCTCCCCGCTCTGCGGATTTCTGAGCATGAAAAATCCCTGCCCCTTGATTGCATAGTCATATGCTCCATTTGTCGTGACAAACGCATTTGGAGTGAAATCTGTATCTGTCTTTTCTACTACAATTCCACTGCCTGCTTTTCTCTGTGTTTCCCCACCGTCAATATTATGCATATTGTAATACATCAGATCTGAAAAAACTGCGTTTTTCGTCTTGTATCCATAGTTATTTGTGTTCGCAAGGTTATTGGCAACAACATCCATTCTCTTCTGCTGTTCGATTGCTCCCCGTGCGGCTGTATAAAATGAAGTATCCATATTTTTCTCCTCTTTGTAACCGGTGCAGCCGCTCCATTATCTGACTGCACATTCCGAATATATTTTCTGTTTCTACAACGTACCAGTCTGTATTGCTTTTCCCATAAGCTGGTCATACATCTTTAATACCTGAGAGGAACTCTGAAGCACTCTCTGTCCGCTCATCATTGCAGTCATCTCTTCTACCATGGACACATTTGATGCTTCTGTACATTTATGCTTCATGACCGGATTTGCAACAATCTGAGGCTGTGCATCTGCTGTGAACACACCGCCCGCTGTCTTATTCAGCGCTGCATAATCTTCAAAATCAACAACCTGGATCTTTCCAAAATACTGAAATCCGTCAGCGCTTGTAATATTGCCCTGACTGTCGATTGCGATATCGTCTGTATTCAGACGGATCGGTCCGTTTGTCCCCATCACACGTCCAACTCCCTGCTGGACCAGATACCCTTCGTTGTCCAGATTAAACGAGCCGTTTCTGGAGTATACATTCCCATTTTCTGTCTGGATCACAAAAAATCCCTTCCCGGTCAGCGCCACATCCAGCGCTCTTCCCGTCTCCCTTAAAATCCCATCTTCATAATTCGTGACCTTCTGGTCTGCCACATTCATACGGGATACCGTACCAACCGGTGTCTTTCCATGACTGTCATAACGGTAGAGCAGCTCTTCCTTAAATGTACGCTCAAGCATTCTGTCACTCTTAAACCCCGGTGTGGACACATTTGCCATGTTATTACTGATTACATTCATAATACGGTTTTGCGTAATCATATTGGATGCCAGATCATAAAATCCCTGAAACATATTATCGCTCCCTTTCTTCACTGAATTTCTGCATATATTTTCTGAGTTTCTTAATTGCATTGGAATGAATCTGTGAAACCCTCGGTTCACTCACATCAAGAACATCGGCAATCTGCCGCATATTCAGCTCCTCGACATAATAAAGAGAAATTACCAGCTGTTCTTTCTCTTTCAACTTTCCGATTGCTTCTGCCAGAATTTCTGCCAGTTCGGCTCTGAGAAGCTGCTGCTCCGGCTGTTCCCTTTCTTCGCCTGCGGGAATCCCGGTACTTATCCCATTCTCCTGCGCCTCCGCAAGTACCATATCCAGAGACAAAATATTAAATAATGCCGACTTTCTGACTACTTCCTGATATTTTTCCACGGATATTTCCAGATAATCTGCCACTTCCTGCACAGAAGGGTAATATCCTAATTCATTATATAACATTGTCACAGCGTCTTCAATATCTCTTGAATTCTTTCTCGTAGTTCTTGGCACCCAGTCATTCTTTCTTGCCAGATCAATGATCATCCCCTTTAATCTTTTTGAGATATAAGTTTCAAACTTCACATTTTTTTCTGGATCATACTTATCGATTGCCGCCATAATGGCAATGACTCCTTCATTTACAATATCATCGATCTGCGCAAAATTCATATAAATATCCCGCATCTGAATCGCAATGCTCTTCACAAGATAAATATACCGCATGACCAGTTCCTGCTTGATCCCGAGGCACTTTGTCTGTTTGTATTCCTGCAAAAGTTCTTCATTGTTTTTTTCTTTGTATATCGTCTGTGTCTTCATCCCTTGTTCCATCAACTTTCTTCTACACTACAATATTACCTACTGCCTGTATCTGAATATTATTACTGATCTCATTAAATGAAAGTACATATACATTTGGAAAAAACTGCTCGATCATATGATAAAAATGTGTTCTTACAACCTGGCTTGTCAAAATAATCGGGCTTTGTCCAATATCATTAAACTTCTTAATTTCCTCTGAAAGCTGTGCGATGATCCCCTGCATAATTTCCGGGCTCAGGGCAAGATACACTCCATAATCCCCTTTTGTAAGGCTGGTAATGATACTTTTCTCGAGTTCTGCATCCAGTGTGATCACCCGCATGCTTCCGCCCTCACAGAATTTCCTTGTGATTGTCCGCTTTAATGCCACACGGATGTTTTCCGTAATGGTATCCAGATCTTTGACTGTCATAGAAGAATCGATGATTGTCTCCATAATTGTCTCCAGGTCTTTGATCGGAATTCCCTCTTTCAGAAGATTCGTAAGAATCTTTTGGAAGTTTCCATAGGAAATCACATTCGGGATCAGTTCCTCCACAAGTTCCGGACACTGATTCTTCATATTCTCAACGAGCCGGACAACCTCCTGCCGGTTCAGAAGTTCAAACGCATGCTTCTTCACCGTCTCAGATAAATGTGTCAGCATAACAGAAAGCGGGTCAATTACTGTATATCCGTAGAGCTCTGCCATCTCTTTTTTGTCTACGCTGATCCATTTACTTGGAATTCCATAGGACGGCTCAATCGTATCGATTCCCTCGATCTCTTTTTCCGGATTCGGCGGCTCCAGGGCCAGATAATAATCGACAAGGATCTCTCCTTTTGCCACCTCTTCTCCTTTGATTTTTATCACATACTGATTCGTATTTAGCGCAGAACTGTCACGCAGCCGGATTGATGGGATAACAAGTCCCATATCCTGTGCATACTGCCGCCGGAAAATGACAATACGGTCGATCATTTTTCCACCGCTCTCCTCATCTACAAGCGGAATCAGACTGTATCCAAATTCCATCTCGATCGGCTCTACTGAAATCAGCGAATATACATTATTGATATCCTTGAAACTTTCTGCTTCTGAAAGCGCCATATCCTGCATTCCTGCCGCTTCCTGCTCCTCAGAAAATGCATCTGCCTCTGAAATATGCTCCATCTTTTTCAGAATCTGCCATCCTCCAAGCATCAGCGCCAGTGATACGGCTCCAAGCTGAATCTTAGGCATCCCCGGAACTAAAAGCAGGATCGCAAGCACTCCTCCGGTAATCATAAGCGCTTTCGGCTGGTTTGCAAACTGTTTTGCCGCATCCTCATTCAGACTTTCATCGGATACTGCCCGGGTAACGATCATACCGGTTGCCGTTGAAATCAGCAGCGCAGGGATCTGTGATACAAGACCATCACCGACGGTTGCAATAGAATATACCGAAAATACTTCCCCAAGGCTCATGCCTGACTGTACCATACCGATGATCATACCTCCAAGGAAGTTGACTGCCGTTATGATCAAGGACATGATCGCATCTCCCTTTACGATCTTTGTCGCACCATCCATAGAGCCATAGAAATCTGCCTCTTTCTGTATCTTATAACGTCTCTCTTTCGCCTGTTGTTCATTGATCAGACCCGTACTGAGATCCGCGTCGATCGCCATCTGTTTTCCCGGCATCGCATCCAGTGTAAATCTCGCTGCAACTTCTGCTACACGCTCTGCACCTTTCGTAATTACGAGAAACTGGACAAGAACGATGATCAGGAAGATGATTCCACCGACAACAACATTTCCCTGAAGAACAAAATCTCCCATCGCCTGAATGACAGCTCCCGCTGATCCCTGCTGTGACAGAATATTTCTTGTAGAAGAAATATTGATTCCGATCCGGAATAAAGTCGTGACCAGAAGCATCGATGGAAAAATGGAAAATTCCAGCGGCTCTTTAATGCTCATACTGATCAAAAGAATAATCAGCGAAATCGAAATATTTAAAATAATCATAACGTCCAGCAAAAACGGATTTAATGGTATGATCAGCAGCAATACAATCATAACGACAATGATCGCCACTGAATTGTTCAATAGCTTCTTCATTTTTTTACTCCATTTTCTTATTCATGCGGAATACCTGTACAAGAATTTCCGCTACAACTCCATAATACTCTGCCGGAATCTCCCCTTCCAGTGGTGTGGAAGCGTAGATTCCCCTTGCAAGCGGACGGTTTTCTACGATCGCCACTCCGCTTTGCTGCCCTACCTCTATAATTTTCAATGCCAGCAGATCCTGCCCTTTTGCGACAAGAACCGGGGCATTGTCATGGTCAATATCATATTTCAATGCAACGGCAAAATGCGTCGGGTTCCTGATGATCACATCCGCGTCCGGCACTGCCTGCATCATTCTGTTTCTTGCCATACTTCTTTGCAGATTCCGGATTTTTCCTTTGATCTCCGGATTTCCTTCTGTCTGCTTGAATTCTTCCTTAATCTCCTGCTTCGTCATCTTGATCTTTTTCTCATAAGACCATCTCTGATAAAAATAGTCAAATCCTGCAATCGCTGCAAAAATAAGACTGATCTTCATTACCATGGACATGACTTCCTGCAAAATAAATACAGATGAAGAAACCGGACTCATATCCATCATCTGTGCTACATTGATCATTTCATCCTTGAGAATTCCATATAGTACATAACATAAAATAATAATTTTTAAAGTTGCTTTTAAAAGTTCAACTACATTCCTCATGGAAAACAGATTTTTAATTCCTTTGAGAATGCTTAAATTACTTAATTTAAATGCAGCTGATTTTGCCACAAATATAAAGCGTGTCTGCACACCGGAAGCAAGCACCGAAAGTGCGATTACCACAATTCCAACCGGCAGAATACACTCTGCCGCCACCTCGACAGCGCTTCTTCCAAGCTGCTGCAGTGTTCCCATGGAAAGATCACTGATCTCTGCTATACAAGATATAAACTCTGTCATATTCCTGCTTACCGACCGGTAAATCATAGGAAAAAAAGCCTGCAGTGCATAAAAACTTCCCAAAAGCGATACAACAGCAATGACATCTTTACTTGAAAATACATTTCCTTCTTTCCGCTCATCCCTGCGCTTCTTGGGAGTCGCCTTCTCGGTCTTTTCTTCTGCCAATACTTCTCACTTCTCTTTCTCTTACCTCTGTCAGAAGAATGTCAGCATTCCCTGAAGTGTTTTGATCATCGTACTCATGATCTGCTCCAGATATTCTTTGACCGGTGAAAATAAAATCACCAGAAGTCCCATGCCGACTATAATCTTCAACTGGATATTAATGATGAAAATACTAATCTGCGGTACTACTTTATTCAGAATCCCTACTCCAATTTCCACAAGAAATTCCGCCGCAAGAATCGGCATTGAGAATTTCACCCCCATGCTCATGCATTCCATGAAAATCTCGACCACTCTCCACGCAAGTCCTTTTGTAATCAGAAAGCCTCCGTAGGGAACAATCTCTGCCGAAGTTAGCAGAATCTTCATCAGGGCCAGATGACCGTCAACTGCAAAAAAAAGCAATACAAAAAATGTCTGCATGACATTTCCGGTAATTGCCATCTGCGAATTGCTCTGTGGATCATATACGGTCGCCATGGACATACCCATCTGAAAATCTATAATATATCCGGCAAAACTGATCACCATAAAAAACAAATCCGCCACCAGTCCCAGAACATAGCCTGCTGCAAATTCTTTCAAAAGCAGCATATAATATTCAACCGGACTTTCTACTACAAACGCAGTCTCCCGGGAAAAAGAATACACAGCCACCGTCAGAATAAAAATCATACTTGATTTTACAATTGTAGGTATGTTCCTTCTGCCAAAAATGGGATTAAATAAAATAAACCCCGACATCCGCATTAATATTAAGGAAAATAAAGTCAGATGTGCAGTATCACCTATCTGCATTGTTGTTGCCCTCCATCTGTCCTGTTATCCCTGGATCATTGCGAAAATCTGAAGCGTAAAATCCTGCAGTGTCTGAAGCATTGTGCTTCCCGTAAATACAAGGATCAGACCGATCACAAGAAGTTTTGGAACAAATGTGATCGTCTGTTCATGGATCTGTGTCGCTGCCTGAATGATCGAAATTACAATTCCCACAAGCATACTGATCACAAGCATCGGACCGCTGAGCTGCACTGCCAGAACAAATACCTGATACATCAGATCTCCAATTTCTCCATTTGTCATTCTTATGCCTCCTTATCTACCATCGAAAACTTTTTACAAGTGTAGAAAATAAAAGTTCCCATCCATTTACACTTACAAACAGCAAAAGCTTAAACGGCAGTGAAATCATTGCCGGGGGAAGCATCATCATTCCCATGGACATCAGAGTACTTGATACAATAATGTCAATCAGCATAAATGGAATGAACAGTAAAAATCCCGCCACAAATGCGCGCTTTAATTCACTTGTCATAAATGCCGGAATGATCACCGTCATTGGAAGTTCTTCCACATTTTCTATCGTCTCCTGGTTCGCCATCTCGGTAAACAGTGTAAGGGAACTCTTCTCCGTCTGATTTAACATAAAGCGTTTCAGCGGAACCTGCGCCCGGTTAAGCGCTTCTTCCTGGGAAATCTCCTGATTCTTATATGGTGTATATGCGGTAGTGTTAATGTCCTGTATAACGGGATCCATAATGAATAAGGTAAGAAATAATGCAATTCCAACTAACACAACATTTGGAGGTGTCTGCTGGATTCCAAGTGCATTCCGCAAAAAAGATAAAACAATGATCGTCCTTGTAAAGGATGTCATCATAATAATGAGAGAAGGGAGGAGCGCTATGATCGTCAGCAGCAATATAATTTCCAGAGTCGGAACCTGGTTCCCGTTTATATTTACAAGTGCCTCATTCACGTCCTTCTACCTCTCCTTCTTTGTATGATTCAGCTTTTCCAGTAATTTCCGAAATTCCGGCGTTGCCGGTGTCTTTCCTTCTTCCTGCCCATCTGCAAGAGGGATCAGCTCCTCTTTTGTCAGTGTCGTGAGAATATTGATCTGACCGGCAGTAATACCGACAAGCAGATATTTTTCTCCGACTTCCACCACTGCAATATGCCTGTCCTGCCCGAGAACAATCTGGTCAACAAGTTTCATATAAGTGGAACTGCTGCTTCTGTTCATCGTCTTTCCCACATATTTGCTGCAAAGATAGCTTAAATAAATAACTGCCACCGCAGCGGCAAACGTAAAGATTACACTCCACATAAGCCGCCCTCTTACTCTAATGTCGAAAAATTAACTTTCATGATCTCTGTAATACGGATTCCGAAATTGTCTTCTACAACAACGACATCTCCCTTTGCAATACACTGTCCGTTTACAAAGAGGTCTACCTGCTCTCCTGCCAGTTTGTCCAGCACAACGAGAGATCCTTTCGTAAATTCAAGGATATCCTTTACGAGTTTCCGCGTTCTTCCGATCTCTACGGAAATCTCCAGCGGAACTCCCATAATCAGTCCCATATTTTCTTCCTGCTCACCTTCCAGAACAATTTCTCTGTCCTGTGTCAGATTTGGTCTGACCGGAGGCTGCACATTGATCATCTTCGGCTCTGCCGCTGCCTTCTTCTGTTCATCGAGCTGCTGCTGCATGGACTGCATCTGCTGCATCATCTGCTGCATCATCTGCATCTGCATCATGGACATCTCTGCTCCGGCGCCAGATCCAGCGCCTGGCATCTGCTGCATGCCAGAATAAGGCTGTCCTATATTCTGGTAAGTCTGCTCCGATGCTTCCTCTTTTTCCGGTTCCGGCTGTACTTCCGGCTCCTGCTCTTCCTGGCTTCCTGCAAGCATCGCCTCGATCTCTTCCTGTGACATCACTCCGCCGGAAGAACTTTCCTGAACCGCTTCCTGCTTCTCATTCTCCTTTTCCTGACATACATCCACAATCTGATCCTCTGGAAGAAAGCCTTCTACAAGCCCTTTCGCCAGCCGGATCGGCATCACATTGAAGAACTCACTTTCCAGCTTGTCGGCAATTTTCAGCGTAAATCCGACCACAACCCGCGGCTCATCGTCCGTAAAATATTTTTCAATAAATTCTTCTTCATTTTTTACTTCAAATGAAATCGGTGTGGAAATATTTACCATTTTCCCTAAAAACTCAGAGAGCGCTGTGGAAGATGAGCCCATCATCTGGTTCATCACTTCACAGACCGCGCTGATGTTCATCTCATTTAACTCAAATTCTTCGTCTGTCATCTCCATGCCCATCAGCATTTCAACAATAACCTTCACGTCATGCCGTTTCAGAAGCATGACATTTTTTCCTTCCAGACCGGATATGTAAGTAATCTCAACTCCTACCGCCGGCTCAACCCGGTCCATCCGAAACTCCTCTCTGCCTACAACATTTACAACCGGTGTTGTAATATCTACTCTTGCGTTAAGCATTGTAGAGACAGCTGTGGCAGAAGCACCGAGGCTGATATTCAATATTTCGCCGATTGCATCTATTTCCATTGTACTAAAACAATTAGAACCCATACTATTTATGTTCTCCTTCCCGGGAAGTCACCCTCATTTCTATTTACCAATTTCCAATGCTTTCTGTGCCATCAGTTTGATCGCATTAAATGCTGTCACATTTGCCTCATAAGATCTTGTAGCAGACATGCTGTCCACAGTTTCTTTGACAAGATCCACATTCGGCATCATGACATATCCATTTGCATCTGCGTCCGGGTGTCCCGGATTATATACCGGTTTTAAATCACTCTGATCCTCCACAATCTGCGTCACCTGCACGCCACCCTTCTGCGGTGCGGCAGTTCCCATCCTCTTCTGAAGTTCTGACCGGAAAGAAACCGAAGGTTTTTCCTGCAGTACAACCATCTTTCTCCTGTATGCATCCCCCTCCGCAGTTCTTGTCGTATTCATGTTTGCTATATTTTCTGCTGCAATATCAAGCCGCTGTCTCTGTGCAGTCATCCCCGATGCACTGATATCAAAAGAACTTAAAAAAGACATCTTTTCTCCCACCTTTACTCTTAGCCAATAATTTTCTTAACGGTAGATAAAATACGTTCTGGCTTAAATGGTTTTACAATAAAGTCCTTTGCTCCGGATTTAATGGAATCCATTACCATCGCTTCCTGCCCCATCGCAGAACACATGACAACCGTCGCTGCCGGATCCATTGCCTTAATTTCCTTTAATGTTTCCAGTCCGTCCTTGTTCGGCATTGTAATATCCATAAACACAAGATCCGGTTTTTCCGCTGTATACACTTCGATCGCCTTCACTCCATCCTCTGCCTCAAAAATATCTGTGTATCCTGCCTGTGTCAGTGTTGTCTTTAACATCATTCTCATAAATGCTGCGTCATCTACTAATAAAATTTTTGCCATTTTCGTTACCTCACTTCTTCTCTTACTTTTTCATTTATATGCTCAGTCCGCTGTTCTGCAGTCCTGCGCTTACCCTGCCGTTTCGCTTCCCGGTCTTTCTACCCGGTCTTCGATTTTTACCGCGATATTCTTATTGTAAACTCCCAGCTGCCCCTGGAACCACGGTTGTCCTGCCACATAAAGTGACACTTCTGAATCCTGCGGTTTATTCATATTGATAACATCCCCTACATGGAGGTTGTATACGTCATCCAGATTCAGCTGCATGACTCCGAGCTGTGCCATCACATCAATCTTTGATTCCTTAATACTTCCAAGGATCTCATCTCTGCTGTCTGTCGTGTCCTCTACACCACCCTTGTCTGCAAGGTGTTTTGTCTTCTCAATAATATCAAAAATATTTCCTAAAAGCGTTCCCGGAATGCAGATATTCATCGCACCCTTCACATCACCGATGGAAATATTGATCATTACGATCACAACCGTTTCATCTACGCTGATCCCCTGGAACATGCTCGGGTTTTCTTCCACCCGCTCAAATTCTGTTTTTAATTTAATATAGCTTGACCATACATCGGGGGTGATTGCCACAAGATACTGGATGATCCGCTCATAGAGCGCCAGTTCAATGTCTGTATAAGTATATGACATATCCACGGATGTGTCGGTTCCGGTTCCCCCGAGCATACGGTCTATCATCGCTCCCATCAGCGTTGGTGCGATATGAAATAACATCGGGGGATTTTTCGAGTGATCTGAAAGATTCACCCGGACGAGCGAAATTACATCTGATTCATTCAGCGCATTTCCAAACTCGTAATATCTCTGTTCCTCAACACCTACGACTTCCACTTCACTCGCCACACGGAACAGCCCATTGATCTGGGATGTTGCAATCCTGCAATAGTTATCATAAATACTACGCAGCATTTTCAGCTTGTCTTTTGTGTACTTCTTCGGACTGTAAAAATCATATTTTCTGTACTTCTGCTGAGGCTCTTTCGGTTTCTCCGCTATGCTTTCCTCCTCTACGCTCTGCATAGACTGAAGCAAGGCATCGATCTGACTTTGCGATAATACGTCTGCCATTCCAAACTCCTACTTTCACTACTTTTTGTTCATTTCTTCATAATATTGTTCCAGACTCATCACTACCGAATCTGACTTTGTGATCAGAAGCTCTACTCTCCGGTTCTTTGCCCGGTTCTCTTCTGTATCGAAAGGTGCGATTGGACGGAACTGTCCATATCCGACTGATACAAGCTTCTGTGGATCTACCATACTCTTCTCCTGAAGATATGCCGCAACCCTCGCTGAACGTTCGGCAGACAGCACCCTGTCAAATTCAACTGTATTCTGTCTGGAAACATCTGCCTGTGTTGTATGCCCAAGTACCTGTATTTCCTGAATCGAATCTTTCGCACTGGAAAGCGCCTGCGCAAACTGGTCAAGTACCGCCTTTCCTTCCGGCTTGATCACAGAACTGTCCCCATCAAAAAAGACCTGGTCTCTGAATGTGACAAATGTATATCCATCTCCTTTAAACAGTTCTACCTGGCCGTTCAGTCCATTTTTCTCCACAGACTCTTTCAGCTTCTGGTACAGTTCATCAAACATCTGCTCGTCCCCGTCAGTATCAATTCCTCCCGGAACCTCTTCATCCCCATTCGGTACAGGATCTGTGACGATCTGTGATACTTCCTCTGCATCCGGGTTAAAGCTCTTAATGACCTGAACCCATTTTGCCTGGTCTACTGAAGAAATGGAATACAAGAGAACAAAAAAGCACAGCAGCAACGTTACCATGTCGCCATAAGTATCCATCCAGTTATTGCCCGGTTCTGATTTTTTCTTTCTCTTTCCCATCTTATCACCTTACTATTTTTTTGATTTCTTTGCTTTCTTTCCTTTTCTTTCAGACTTCCCGGATTTTTCTGTACCCTCTTCATCTAAAATTCTCGCACGCTCTTTCTGTCTAAGATATGTCACTAATTTTTCTCTTAAAAATTTCGGATTATCTCCTGACTGAATTGCCAGGATTCCTTCTATCATAATCTGCTTGTATAAAAGTTCTTCTTCATTTCTGATTCTTAATTTCTTTGCAATCGGTGAAAAAATAAGATTCGCCATCAGACATCCATAAAATGTTGTGATCAGCGCAGTTCCCATGTTCGGTCCGATATCCGTAGAAGCGCCCGTATTTAAATCCATCCCCATCAGCATATTCACAAGACCTACCAGTGTACCGATCATACCAAACGCCGGCGCATAACCTGCCGCCTTCTCATAAATGCTGAGTGACTCTTCATGCCTCTGGTCCAGCATATCCAGTTCATTTTCTAACATGCTTCTGACTTCTTCCGGTTCTGTCGCATCCACGATCAGCATAATCCCCTGCCGGAAGAACATATCGTTCAGTTCTCCTGCGCGTTCTTCCAGTGCAAGCAGCCCGTTCTTTCTTGCAACCTGCGCCATGTCGACAAGTGTATCGATCAGTTCTTTCATATCATAGCGCTTTCCCTGCACAAGAATCTTCGCATGACTTACAACCTGCTTCAAGATTGCAAACGGGTAACTTGCAATCACCGCTGCCAGCGTACCGCCTACAACAATTGCAACACTGGCCGGATCCCAGAAATTCCCAATCTTATCTGGTCCGATACCAACCATAATCACGAGTATGGCTCCTACTATCACTCCAATAATACTTGTCAAATCCACGTTTCTTCACCATCCTTAGTTTTCTTCTATTTTCAAGCTACAACAAGACTTTCTGTTATATGCTATTGCTTTCTCTATTATTTCTTCTGCACTTTCTCTTACAATATGAAACTTTCCATTCATCATAATGATTTTCGATTCCGGTATCAGTTCTACCGATTCAATCTGCGTACTGTTTACTATAATTTTTTCATCGTTAAATTTCGTCAAAATTATCATACCATACTCCCCCTCCGTTTGCAAAGGTACGGGATATTTTATACCCGCATGATATAAAATATCCCGGTACACAAATCTGAATTAACGTTTTAAGTTTACAAGTTCTTCCAACATCTGGTCTGTCACTGTAATAATCTTAGAGTTTGCCTGATATCCTCTCTGTGTTGTGATCATCTGGGAAAATTCATTTGCAAGGTCTACGTTCGCCATTTCCAGATAATTTCCGAGAATAGATCCTGCCGGACCTCCGTTTGCCTTCATCGCTGTTGTTGTTCCTGCGTTTGGTCCGATTGTATAGTAATACCCTTCTGTCTTCTCAAGACCATTCGGGTTCTCCACCGTCACAAGCGCCAGCTGTCCGATCGCGATGGAACGTCCCTGATTGTCAACTCCCATCACCGTTCCGTCCTCGTTGATCTTGTAGCTCTGAATATCGTACTGCTTTCCGGTATCCGGATCAATCGGAATCTGAATTGCAGATAATTCTTCGGAATATTCTGCTGCCACACCTGGTACACGGTTATTTCCGATGACTGTCTGTTTTGCCTCTGCATCAGCAGCTCCGGCTGCTTCCCACTTAGCCTGCAATACGGTATTGTCAATATTAGTACCATTTGCACCTGTATCTCCGGCTTTCTTTGCTGTAATTTTAAAGTTTGCCGTTTTATTTGCCTCATCATAATTCTCCAGTGAGATATTAAAATCAGCAAAATAACTTTTGTCTTTTGTGACTTCTTTGATCCAGTCCTGCACCTGGTCAACAAAATCTGTACTTGTTGTTTCTACTGGCTGTCCTGCGATTGTGATTGTTGTTTTACCCTGCACTGTTGCCACTTGAACGTCCGCCTTATTTACTGTATATTCGCTGGCCTTTGCTGGTTTCTCCGGAATACCGGTTCCCGGTTTCAGCGCGTATCCATATACATAACTTCTCTGATCATCTACGAGATATCCGTTTCCATCTACACGGAAGATACCGACTCTTGATAAGTTCAGACCGGATTCTGCAACGTTTGTAAAACTTCCGTTGATCATATTTCCCACAAGGAAGAATCCCGTTCCGTCAATCATACAGTCCAGTGGATTGGAAGATGGAGCCGGAGCGCCCACTCCGAATTCTGAAGTGATGGAACCCGCTGTAACACCATAGCCGACCTGGGAAGCATTTCGTCCACCTGCTCCGCCGCCCATCACGCTTCCTGCGGAACCGTTGATGGATGTAGAATACATAGAATCCTGAAAGTTGAAGCTGGATGACTTAAATCCCCATGTATTTACGTTGGCAATATTGTTACCGATTACGTCCAGTTTAGACTGGTGTGTTTTCAGTCCTGCAACACCTGCGATCATTGATCTAACCATTTTGATTACTCCTTTTCTCTTACTATATTTTTCTGACTTTCTCTGTTATCAAACCGTTTGCTTTCACGCTGTATCAGCATCTGCCATTCACACAGATGCCTCCGCCTCCAAAATGGTCCGGCTACATCAGTACAGCGCTGTCAATGTTTGTAAAAATATTTTCCTGCATCTCTGCTTTCGACATCGTTGTCACCACAATGTTATGTGGGATATTTACGATAAAGGCGCCATTCTGTCCAATGACAACAACATCTTTCGCACCTTTTTCTTTTGCTTTCTGAACTGCCTGATTCAGATCATGCATGACATTCTCGGTCACTGCAATGCCGCGTTCCTGAACTCGGAGCGTTGCATGCTTTGAAAACTGCACTCCCTGGTCTTTCTTCAGTTCCCGCTTTAAAATACTGTCAAATTCTTCCTGCGCCGGCTTCTGTCCCGCTGCACTCTGCGCTGCCGCATGCTGTAGCTGAAGCGTCTGTGCATTTGTAATCTGATTTAATTTGTTCAGCATTGCACATTCACCTCTCTATGCCTTTTCCTCCGGAGTCACTTCCGGTTTTTCTTCCGGCTTATTGCCACTGTCCGGCTTTTCTTCTGTATCTTCCTTCTTCGGTACATCTCCGACAGACATGATCTGTGTCAGCGCATATTTCTCACCATCGATATACACATACTGTGCTCCTGTGAGATCCACCCCTGTTACAACACCAGTCTTTTCTCCATTGACCTTTCCACTTTCATCAAGGGTTGCAACTGTCACTTCCTTACCAATCATTCCGGTAGAATATCCGGTCAGTGTTACCTGGGAAAGATTATTTGTTACGACCGCGAAATTTGCAACTGCATTCGACACTTCTGTCATCGCATTCATTGTCGCCATCTGTGTCATCTGATTCATCATCTCACTGTTGCTCATCGGATTTGACAAATCCTGGTACTGTAACTGCGCTGCCATCAGCTGCCAGAAGTCATCCATTGACATCTCACTGTTGTTGGCAACCGCATCCGTCTGTGTGTATAACATTTCATTATACAGACTGCTGTGGCCAATTCCACCTACATCCGCCATTGTATTTTCCTCCTCTTTGTAAATTAGATATGCAGTCCGAGACGCAGCTTCTGTAAAAACTGTTCTGAATCTGCTGCTTTCTGTTTCTGCTGCTGTTCTCTCTGCCGTTCCTGCTCAGAATCTCTTCCCGCATGGGCATTTTCATTTGTATGCTGCTCCAGATAGTCGGCTTCCTGCTTCTCTACAACAACTGTCGTAGGCGCTCCCAGATTCTGTTCCATAACAGTTCCGATCTCTCTCGCATTTTTTGCCACCATGTCATGCGTCGCTTTCTCTGCGCAGAGAATTGACACTGTTGTCTGTCCATTCTCATAGAGAACCTTCACCGCAATCTTACCAAGATGTTCCGGCGTGATCTGAATTTCAAATTCCTTTCTGCCCTGCGAAGTTCTGACGAGCAGCTCCTCTGTGAGCTTCTGTGGAATTTCTTCCGGCTGTCTGACATGGATCTGTACCGGCTGCTTTGCACTTTCTACGGAGCCATTCCCTGACTCTGCTTTTACCGGCAACGATACTGCCGGTTGCCCTGCTTCCAGATTTTCCTGCTGTCCTGCTGCTGTTCCTTCCATTTCTTCATTCCTTACTGCAGGCTTTTTCTGCACACTGCCCTCCGAAATCAGATCTGTATGGGAACGTTCCTGATTCCCGGAATGTTCTGCTTTCTTTCCTTCCTGAAGTACTCCTTCTGCCGCATGACTGTCTTTCTGTTCCAGTTCTGCCACACCGGCATGCGTTTCTGTCGCAAATGACTTTCCAAAGTCTTTTGCTGCCAGCCCCTGCTCCTTCTGGGAAGTTTCTGTATGCAGTGTCCCTGCAGTTTCATTTGGCTCTGTGCCCGCCGTTATTTCAGCGCCTGCCATAATTCCTGCCTGATCTGTCATATTCTGATTTCCCTGAACAAGAACAAGCTGTCCTTCCTGCAAACTTATATTTGCTGCTTTCTGCACATCTGGCTGCGATGTTATTCTCTGGCTTTCCTGCACCAGCAGACTTTGCAGCACAGAATCCCACTGACAGAATACCGGCTTTTCTGTTACTTCTGTATTTTCCTTCGGATCAGAATCATTTTCAATGGCAGTTTCACTATTTTCCGAGACCTCTGTCTCTTCTTTTTCATTTCTGCTGTCCTGAACTGCATTCTGCTCTTTCTGTTCTTCCAGAAGCTTTCGGAAATCTTCATTTGATTCCTCCGAATGCTCCATTCTGTCTGCCCTGATGCTCACACGTATACTCTGCATCATCCTGCTAATATCTAAGTGTCCCAATTTCTTTCTCCTCCTTTCTGCCATATTTTATATAGTAAACTGCATTGCAGTATTACCCGATCAGTCTTTCCATTGCATTTTTGGTAGAGACAAATTCTTCAATAAACAATTCTTCCTGCTTTTGTACTGCTTTTTCATATTCTTTCAGCTTTTTCTCTTTCAGCTTATCGATAGAGGACGTCTCCTGCTTTGCCTCCACAACTTCACTGCGCTTTTTCTCTTCACGTTCTCTCCAGACGCTGAGCTCCTCTCTCTTTCTCTGAATTTTCAGACCAAGCGAATCCAGATAATGCTCATATGTATAAATGTCTGCAATTTTCATTCCGTGAAGCTTCTGTCTGTTAAAATCCGCCGTACACGCTCTGTGCTCTTCTTCAAGCAGTTCTATTTCCCGCTCACACTGATGCAGGCTGGCAAGCACTCTTGCATGTTCTCCTTTCAGGTTCTCCAGAACCTGCTCCTTGAAGTTCAGTACATTATCCAACGAAAAAAAGAATTTCTTCATTGCTCTTCTCCTTTATTTCTGCCTACCGCAAAATCACCTCAGAATTTCCTGCATCTTCTGGAGGGATTCCTCATAGGAAAAACTTTCCCCCACTTTCTGCATCAGAAATTCATTTACTTTGTCAATCTTCGAAATTGCAAAATCAAGCTTTGGATTCGTGCCCGCTTTATAGGCGCCAATTGAAATCAAGTCTTCATTCTTCGCGTAAACACTCAGAATATCTCTCAACTGCGAGGCTGCTTCCTTGTGTTCTTCTGCAACGATATTGCTCATCAGACGCGAAATACTCGCATTGATATCGATTGCCGGAAAGTGATTTTCATTTGCAAGCTTTCTGCTCAGTACGATATGTCCATCGAGAATACCCCGGACAGTATCTGCAACCGGCTCATTGGTATCATCTCCTTCTACCAGCACGGTATATACCCCCGTGATAGATCCCTTTTCAAACTTCCCGCTCCGCTCAAGCAGTTTCGGGAATTCTGCATAAATGGAAGGGGTATATCCTCTTGCAACCGGCGGCTCTCCGATTGCAAGTCCAATCTCCCTCTGCGCCATGGCGAATCGCGTGAGCGAATCCATCATCAGAAGGACGTCCTTCCCCTGATCCTTGAAATATTCTGCAATGGTCGTTGCCACAAGCGGACATTTCATACGAAGCATTGCCGGCTGGTCAGAAGTCGCCACGACAAGGACGCTGCGCTTTAATCCCTCCGGTCCAAGATCCTTTTCAATAAATTCCCGGACCTCACGTCCACGTTCTCCAACGAGCGCAATGACATTAATGTCCGCCTTCACATTTCTCGCAATCATTCCAAGCAGAGTACTCTTTCCGACACCACTTCCCGCAAAGATTCCGATACGCTGTCCTTTTCCAACTGTATTCAGCCCGTCGATCGCCTTAATCCCGAACTCCAGTGTATCTGTGATCGGGGGTCTGCTCATCGGGTTGATATAAGAATTTTCCACGTAATAATATCTCGGGGACGGGAACTCTCCCAGATCATCCATCGGAGCGCCGGTCGCATCAATGATGCGTCCCCGCAGAAACTCTCCCACCGGGATCTTCAGCCGCCGTTTCGTATTTCTCACAAAACTTCCCGCTGACACTCCGCTCAGATTATCGTATGCCATCAGCTGCATCTTATCATTTCTGAATCCAACAACTTCTACCGGGATCTGTTTATGCTTCTCCTCGTTATAGATCATCGCGATATCTCCGATACTCGCTCTGTTTCCCGATGATTCCATTGCCATCCCTACAACATTTTCAATTTTCCCTATGTAACTGACCGTTTCTGCCTTCCGGATCAGTTCTGGCAATTTTTCAAACATGATCCCTCTCCTTAGCTATACTCTCGCATTATTCAGAATATCTTTAATATTCTCCAGCTGCGTGCCGACGCTTGCGTCAATGATCTCACCCGGAAGTTCTATAATGCATGTCCCTTCCTCTCCATTATCCATTGTGATCACTTTCACATTATCCGACAGCTTCGACAACGCCTCCAGAAATTCCTCGTCTACACTCAGGGAAATTCCCGTATTGCATTTTGTGACATAAATCTTTGCCCACTGTTTTTTTGTTATCTTATCTGTCGCTGCAAGTATCATCCGCTTCACAATGTCTCCGCTGGAACGGATACTTGTCTGTACGATCTTTTCTGCCACCGTCAGGGAGATTTCCTTCAGATTATCAACATATCTCTCCAGGATCTTCTCTTTCTCTACTGTAACGCTCTGAATGACATCTGCCATATTTGTCTGAAATCTGCGGATCTCTTCATTTAAAATCTGCCGGTGTTCCTCGTACGCCTGTCTGAGTCCTTCTTCCTGACCTTCTCTTTTGCCCTGCTCATAGGCTTCCTCCCGGAGCAACTCCGCCTGTTCTCTGGCATCATTCAGAATCTGCCTCGCCAGCGTCTCTGCCTGCTCCGTCCGCTCATCCACTGTAAAACTTTCTTCTGCCAGCGCCTCTTCTTCCGCTGTCTGCGTCTCTTCTATCTGAAATCCCGCAAAGAAATCATATGGAAGAACCTGCTGCTCCTGCCCGGCGCTTTTCAATACCTTAGACAATGATCTCATCCTTTCCGCTCTTAACGATAATCAGTTCGCCCGCCTCTTCCAGTCTCCGGATCACAGCAACAATTCTCTGCTGTGCTTCCTCAACATCTCTCAGACGTACATTGACTGTAATTTCAAGGTCGGCCTGAATGCTCTCAGCCATACGGCTGGAAACATTTGCAAAGATAAGCTCTTTAATTCTGTCATCAGAACCTTTCAGTGCGTATACGATATCTTTGATATCGCATTCACGGATAAATCTCTGAATAGATCTGTTGTCCATAGAAACAATATCCTCGAAGACAAACATCTTTTTGCGGATCGTGTCTGCAAGTTCCACATCTTCTTTTCCAAGTTCATCAAAGATATATTTTTCATTTCCGCGGTCCATATGATTCATGACGTCTGCAATGTAATCAATACCGCCAATCGTCGTGTAATCTGTCGTAAGAATATTTTCAAACCGCTTCTTCAACGATTCCTCTACGATCTTAATCGCATCCGGCGACGCACTCTCCATCCTTGCCACACACTCTACAACTTTGATCCGCTTCTCTTTCGGGAGTTCACTGATCACAGTGGCCGCCTGATCCGCCTCTGCATAGGAAAGCACAAGCGCGATCGTCTGCGGTCTCTCATGCTGCAGAAAGGAAAAAAGATTTTTCACACTGCTTTTTCTGATAAATTCAAACGGTCTTGTCTTCAGCGATTTCGACAGACGTTCCAGAAGCGCCTGGGCGGTCGCCTCTCCAAACGCTTTTTCCAGTACTGCTCTCGCATATTCCATTCCACCGTCTGTGACAACTTTCTGTGTCAGACACGTTTTATAAAATTCATCCAGCACTTCTTCTGTCTGTTCCGGCGCAACATGCCCAAGCTTTGCCACTTCGATCGTAAGCTTCTCAATGTCACTTTCACTCAGATATTTATAAATCTTGGATGCCTTGTCTGCGCCGAGCGAAACGATGACCGCTGCCGCTTTCTGTTCCGGCGTCAGTTTATTCTCCATTTCCATCGCCTCCATTCAGCCAGTTTTTCAACAGCTGTGCAGATATCTCCGCATTCTGTTCTGCAAATTCACGGATATTCCGCTTCAGTTCCATTCCACGGTCGTTCTGAATCTCCTGAAGCTCCTGATTCATATCCATCATCGGCGAATATTCATCGCCGGAAACTTCCGTTTCCTCTTCCGCGGCAAGCGCATTTTTCTTCTTTCTGCGGATCATCAGGATAACTACAACTGCCGCAATCACAAGCAGCACTCCCGCTGCAATCAGTGCCCAGAACAACGGTGATCCTACAAATCCGTCTTCCGCCTTTCCGCTTACTTCCTGATCTTCCTCTCCGTCTTCCTCTCCTTTATAGAACGGAGCTGTTGCAATTGAGATCTTTGCCGCCTGGTCTTCTGCCGCGATTCCCGAAGCATTTGCCACCAGCGAACGTACCTGCTGTTCATTCAGATCTCCATATCCATTTCCATTGATGACTACCGAAATTGTCAGATCATCAAGCGCTCCCGGATCAATCTGCCCCTGCTCTTTGATCTGGTCTACAAGAAATTCTCGGGATACACTCTCACTGTTTGCATTTGCCGTCCCCGCGGTGCTGTCTGTATTATACTGAGGTGTGTCTGCATTGGTTTCTGTTCCCGGTACTCCCGCCGTTCCGTTTCCGGAGTTTGACTCCTCTTTGTATGTCTCTTCTTTCCCTACGATTCCCGCTTTATCATTCTGGTTAATCTTCTCCGGTGTCGAATAGGTTGTGGATTCCCGGATCAGTCTTTCCATATTAATCTCTGCTCTTGCGGAAACTCTTACATTTTCTTCCCCATACACAGATCCCAGAATTTTCATAACTCTCTGGGCGATCTGGTCTTCCACAACTTTGGCAATTTCTTCCGCATCAGAACTTGTAGCTGCCGCTCCGGTCTCCCCCGAGATGTCATTCCCATTTCCATCGAAAACAGCTACGTCTTCCATCGCCATGTTCGGAATACTCTTCGATACGAGGCGCTGGATTGCCTCAGCCTGCTCCTTTGTCGGAGACCCTCCGTCCTCCATCGTAACTACAGCGCTTGCGCTTGATTTTTCTTTTGCTTCGTCATTCAGCGCATATTTGCTTTCTTCTCCGAGCGCGATCGTTACCTTTGCATCTTTCACGCCGTCAAACAGACGGATGGTCGATCCGATCCGGTCCTGCAGTTCGTATAATTTATACGTGTTTTTATCCGAATCTGTTGTCATCATTCCTGCATTTTCTTTAAATGTATCATAGGTAAATCCACTTTTCGGATATCCCTCCTGCACAAGCTTTGCCTTCGTCACATCCAGCTGGTCTTCCTGGACAAGAATTGTGGAATCATCCTGATATTTAAACTCTACACCGTCTTCCTGAAGTCTCGCAACTACTTCCTGCGCTTCCTCAGTTCCAAGTCCTGAGAACAGTACGCCATACGGTTTATTATTCAAAATAAACGCAGCCGCAACCGCCCCGATGAGCAACACAGCCGCTCCTGCAATAATGAGCTTTTTTGTTCTGCTGCTCAGCTTTCCTGTAAATTCTTTTATCTGATTTATCTTTTCTTTCATTGTTTCAAAATTCTCTCATTTCTATCGTCATTCTGCCGGCAGTTTTTCTTACCCGCTCTACAAGTTAATTCTCATAATCTCATTGTAAGCATCCAAAGCCTTATTACGCAAAGAAACAAGCATATCCACAGCAATCTGCGCCTCTGAAGCCGCAATCATTACTGAATGCGCATCTTCGATCTGCCCGGTTGCCAGAAGGAACTGCTTATTTACCAAATCATCCTCTGTCGTTTTTACATTATTAACGGCGTTCTCAAAAATCCCTTTGAATGCAGATACGCCTTCCTGTGTTTTACTCTGCTGTGTACCGGTAATTCCCTCGCCGATCTGTAACGGCTGTATTGGTGTTATGAACATCTCACTCATCCGTCTTCTCCTCCTTATTGTCCTTTAATTGCGCTTCTGTATCTTGTAATATCACTGCTTACCGACTGTATCATATACTGATAGTGCAGCGCTGTCCTGGACAACTCTGTATACTCAAAGTCTGCATTCACATTATTCCCATCCACTCTCGCGGAACTGTTCTGACTCAGCACACGGTAATCCGACTCTTCAATTGCCTGCCTCACTTTTCCCGGATCTCCTGCGGATGCCGCCGCTTCCATCTTCCGGCGGAAAGTATCTTCAAAGCTGACTATTTTTTTCTTATATCCCGGCGTATCCACATTTGCAAGATTATTTGCCGTTACTTCCTGCTTTTTCCATAAATAATCCAGTGATTTCTGTGCCATCGATATCGTATTTCCCAACTTCATTTTGTTCACTTCCTTCTCAATATACAAATATTCTTTATACTAACAAATTTTTCGATGTTTTTCTACCTTTTTCGACAATGTATTTTAAAAAAATATGCAGTTCTTTCCTATAAAAGAGTAGTCGCATCTTCTCTGGAATAAGAAAGCAGCGACTGATTTGCCATCGTCATACGATTCTGAATCTGCTGCCGCATCAGTTCCACAAGATAAAGGGCATCCTGCATATCAATCCCCGAATTGCCAGATACGCCATTTTGCAGTCCCGTCTGCAAATATCCGCCGTTCACTGTATTTTGCCCTCTGCCACGGTTTGTAACTACCATCTGGTCTGCCGACAACTCCATTCCCATGTATTCCCGGATCTTACGAATATAATTCTCTGTCTCCGGAAACGGCGGAACCCCACCATACTTCTCCACATTACCACTTCCGGCATTGTAAGCGGCAAGCGCAAGATCGATATCTCCATTATACTGCTTCAGCTTATCGGAAATATATTTCGCCCCGCCCATAATATTGCTCCGCGCATCAAAAGGATCTTCCACACCAAGCGCGCTCGCAGTACCCGGCATCAGCTGCATCACACCCTGCGCCCCTGCCGGCGAGACCGCACCTGCATCAAATCCAGACTCTGCCTTTCCGATTGCTTTCAGGAGCATTACCGGTACATCATACAGCTGTGCCGCCTCCTCAAAAATAGCATCCATACTCTCCGGAACCCCCAGATCCTGCGCAGTATTCCGGAACGTCTGTGCAAAATTTTCTGCATTCCCAACTACACTCCCTGCATATTTCTGACTATATTTATCGGATACTGACTGTGTCTGACTGAAAATATTGCTCATATACCGGTACCACTGACTATAAAGTAGATAATCTGTTTCCATAACCCGTCTTCTCCTGCCTTTTTCTTATTCAGATATTCACCCAAACGTAATATCGCTTCTATTTGTATTTCTATTATAATACCACTTTTTTCGACTATTTTAAAGCCTTTTCGACTATTTTTATTCACTTTATCCCGGCAGCCATACCCCCCCCCCTGGATTTTTCTGATAATACAAAAAAAGCGCCGCAAAATCATATGAATTTATGATTAAGCGACACTACTTTCACTCTTTTTTATTTTATCTGTTCTGCCGGATAACACCGTTTGACACCATTTCGCAGACCAACACAATGCGCGCACGACTCACTGCTCTTCTGTGCAAACATCCTGCGCACTCTCTCTTTTTTCTCTTCCAGAGAAATATGTTCATCTGTCAAAGGCACATATTCATCCGGATTTCTTGGGATAATTCCCTGGCGCATTCTCCAGTAAGACCGTGAGCAGGAATGCAGTTCCCCTTCATTGATCAGAAAATATTTCCCAACACTGTGAATGCACTGCGAACTCATGGCATCCCGCTCTTTTCGTGTATATATCTTCTTGGAATGATCTGTGAAATCGATCCAGCCATCAAAATACAGATCATCTCCGTGGAAATTTGAAACACGGTACGGAATTTTTCTTTCTGAAAGCTGTGCTTCCACCAATCCGATTTTTGCAGACAATTCTCCATAATCACTCAGTACAATTCTTGTCCGTTCACGGTTTTCCTCAAACACAGAAAGCACTTCTTCCGGGATCCGCAGCGTCCCATTTGTCACAAAATCCACACGTCCGATCTGCTCCGGCGCATAGGTATATACTTTTTTCAGAATCGGAACAAGTTCCTGATTCATCAGCGGTTCCCCTCCGGTAACCGTAAAAGTATCCACATGATCCACAATCTGAAAGTAATTCTCCAGCACTTTTTCTGCTTCCCTGAATGTCACATCTTTCGGATGCTCGTAATATGGGATAAATGCCAGACACAATTTGCACTTCAGCGTACACCTCTGTGTTACGCAGAGTGCGATTCTTTTCAAGTTTATTGTATGTTCCATTTTTCCTCCTGCCAGCTTTTCTTTTGCCTCGTTATATCGTTTCTTTATATAATTTCTGTCCTCTCATGGGAAATGCAGTATCTCATTTCAATCCATCCGCCCGCCTTTTCTTCCTCCAAAAATCCACAGGAATGATAAAAATCAACTGCTTTCCGGTTTGCTTCCAATACCCGAAGCCTGATTTCTGCAAACCCTCTGCTCCCTGCTTCCCGCACAATCTCCTGCATCAGCTTCCTGCCGGCTCCTTTTCTCTGATAGTCTGTAAGGACTCCGAAAGAAGAGAGAAAGCACTGTTTTCCCTGATTCATGTAAACAGCGGCATTGGCAATATCTCTTCCGCCTTCCACCACATAGTACAGTTCTGCATACGCCGCAAGTTTTTTCGCATACGCTTCCACATTCACGCGCTCTGATAATTTGGGAAGCAGTATGCCATCCAGCTCCCGCAATATCTTTTCCACCCTCTGTCTCTTACAAGGTGATGTGTCATGCTCTATTTTCAATTTCATCTCCGCCTTCTATTCTGTATTCCCCGGTATCGTACCGTCTCTGCCAAACGTTTCTCATTCTCTTTAAAAAGTACGGTAACTCTTCATCATAGTCCGTATCCGGTCAGGCGAATTAAACATCATTACATCAATCATAGACAATCCCGGTTCAAACGCCTCTCTGTTCTGTCTGTATGCTTCCAGTTCCATCTCCTGAAAAATCAGCCGGATCCCTTCCTTTTCATATTTCGCCCGGTCGAAAAATTCGCTTCCCCCAGGTGGATTCCAGTATTCCACGACATCCGGAATACACTTACATATATTCAGTGCCCACTCATCAGAAGCATGAACCGGTTCTATCGCAAGATTCATCTCCGAAAAAATTTTGATCGGTGTATCAATTCCAAGATACTTACACACCGCTCTCAGACATTCCAGATCCAGCTCTGCAATCCGCCCGGCACGGTACTCCAGAGCCTGGACGACCAGTTCTTTCACCTGCTCATAATATGGCGCTTTCTTATAATGTTCCAGCTGGGCTTCCAGTTTTCTTCTCCAGTCACTGCGTTCCTCAATCCGAATCTCACTGATCTTTGTTTTCTGCGAATGCTTTTGCAGTGGAACCCGGATATACTGCCATCCCCCTGACGGCTTCAAAATACGGTTCCTTTCAATCCATCCATGACGGATAAACTGCACTTCATCAAGCAATATGAAACGATCCACTTCATTTATTAAAGAGAAATAGCCGATATACGGAAAAAAATACGGCTGCATAATTCCAATCTTCACTTTATCATCTTCTCCTTATTCCATCTGTTCCGCTGCCGGATATTTTTTCACATGATCCGTCAGTCCCGTACAAAATGCGCATGATGCTGTTTTATCTGCACGGAGCATTTTTCGAAGTTTTTCTCTGTCCTTTTCAATACTTTCATCTCCACAAAGGTCGAGGAACTCCCCTTCTGTCTTTGGAATGATTCCCTTCAGCATCCGGTAAAACGATCTTGTACATGTATGCAGTTCCCCTCTCCCGATGATAAACTTTTTTTCTTTATGAAATACACACGACTGCGCCTGACGCACGATTTCTTCTTCCGTAAAATGAAGCTGCTGATGTGCCCGGCAGTCTATCCAGCCATAACGGTTCTCCTCCGTGTAAAGAATCGTCTGTTCTCCCAGCCCTGCTTCGCAAAGTTTTCTGTAATTTTCTTCTGCCTTGTGCGACAATCCATTTCCATAATCATTAATAATCACTCTCGTCTTTTGCGGATATGTCTTCCAAATCTGTATCAGCGCATCCGGAAATACGATGGTTCCATTTGTAATAAAAATAATCTTTTCTTTGATCTGATTTTCATAGCGGTAAACTTCTTTCATAATTGGCACAATTTCCATATTTGTCAGAGGCTCTCCACCCGTGATTGAAAATTTTCCCACTGTATCAGCCAGCGAAAAATACTTTTTCAGAATCTTCTTTGCTTTCTCCAGCGTCAGAACTTCAGGATTATCATAATATGGCACATAGGACAGACACAGCCGACATTTTAAACTGCATTTTTCCGTCACCATCAGAGAGGTGCTAAGAAGGTGGATCTTCTCTTTTTCAGCTTCTTTTTCCATCTCTACAACCTTCTTCATCTCGTCAAATGCCAGTCCTGCTTTCTGTTTTACTTCCGGAATCCTTTTCTTCAGCCTCTCACGGATTGCCGGAAGCTGTGTATAACAAAGATCTGTCAGTTCTATCATTTTTTCTTTCTGTCCTGGTTCGCACACAAATTCACCCACGCCGGACAAATCTGCAAATCCATACATCTTTGTGCTGGGAATAAACCCCGGCTCATAAGTCATAAATACGGTCGGCACATACTGACTGACTGCCGCCACAGAAGCATGCACTCTTCCCGTTACCATCATATCAAACTGTCCGATCAGAGATTTCGTCATAACCGGAAGATACGGTCCCGGAAGACAGATCAGGTCTTCCTCATTTTCTATCTTTCCTCTCTTCAGAACAACTTCCCTGAGCTGGCACAAGATAGGATAATCCCGCCCATTGATCAGTTCGAAGTCCGGCGGAAGATGAAAGCCATTCGTATGGGAAATCAGTACAACCTTTGCCTTGAGGTCACAGATCATATGTTCTATCACCTCTGCAAACACTTCATACTGGCTGTCACTGCGCGGCCACATATCATACGGACCGACCGGCATATTAAAACCTCCAATCGTAAATCCAATGACCTTCTTTGTTTCATCTGTCTTTCGGATCATTTTCATGACATCTGCAAATTCTTTCTGCTGCTGTTCATTCAGCTGCGGTGTGTACAAAAACGCCGGGCACGCAAAATCTTTTACATGATCATTTACAAATCCCCATTTTCCCATATTCGCAGTAGAAGTCGGCTCTCTGTTTACAACAAGATCAAATCCCTGGTACACTTCCTTCGCAAAATCAACTGTCTTCTCATCCGAAAATGGTCCGGGGGTTCCTGCAAATAAGACTGTCTTACTGCCAAGCAGCTGTGCTGTACGCATTTTGAAAAGATCCACCAGAAATCTCGCATGCCCCACATGCTCTGCGTTGTCTCCCCACATATCTCCTGATACGTTAACCACCAGTTCACACTGCCGCACCGCTTCCATGTAAGGCGTTGTCTTTTTATATGCAGGATCACTCACAAGCCTTTTTGCAATCTCCCACTCTTCTCTCGCCTGATCCAGATCATCTTCTTTCCATTCATAGTAAAGCCCCATCGGAAGGACAGTCACTTTTTCTTTCTTTGCAAACTCTACCGTCATCTGAAACGTTGTCAGAATCTCTGCTTCCGGAAATACTCTGTGCAATTCTCGAAACAATGGCTCTATAATATAATAATTTCCTATATTTCCAAACTCCAGACGCCCCCAGTGAAGCGTGCAGAGTCCCGTCACTAATATTTTCATTTTGCCTCCATTCTGCATTTCAGAATCTGCTCACAAATTCTGTCAATCTGCTCTTCTGTCAGAGACGGATCAATCGGAAGTGTCAAAATATGCCGGGACACATATTCAGCAACCGGCGTCGCTCCACTTCTCGCAACCCCTTTATAACATTCCAGCGTATTTAACAGCGGATAAAAGTACTTCCTGCTGTAAATTTCCTGCTCCCTAAGCCTGCTGTAAATCTCATCTCTGCCTGCTCCAAATTCTTCCGTAAACAATACGGGCATATAGGCATAGTTGGATGAAACTTCTTCCTGCGGCTGCAGCAAAACAATTCCTTTCTGCCCATCCAGCCGCTCCCGGTAGTGTCTGATTACCTGACCTCTGGCACGAATCGCACTGTTTATCTTCTGCAAATTACACAACCCCATTGCAGCCTGAAATTCATTCATCTTTGCATTCGCTCCAATATATGCAATCTCTTCCTCAGACTGAATTCCAAAATTTCTCAGATACCGGAGTTTCTCTGCCATCTCTTTATTCTTCGTCACCACCGCTCCGCCTTCAATGGTATTGAATACTTTTGTCGCATGGAAACTAAAAACAGACGCATCCCCGTACATTCCAACTCCTTTTCCCTTGTAGGAAACGCCAAACGCATGCGCTGCATCATAGAGTACTTTCAGTCCATGCTTTTTTGCTATCCCCTCTATCGATTCAACATCACAGACACTTCCATACACATGCACCGGAAGAATCGCAGTTGTTTTCTCCGTAATCAAATTTTCAATCTGTGTCACATCAATCGTATAGTCTCTGTAATTAATATCACAGAATACCGGAGTCAGACCACTTCTTGCGATTGCATGCGCTGTGGAAGCAAATGTGAACGGGGTCGTGATCACTTCTCCGCACAGCCCCATTGCCTGGATTGCCAGTTCCAGCGACATATGTCCATTACATAGTAAAGTCAGATAGGGAACTCCCAGGTATTCTTCCAGCCTTTCCGTCAGTTCCTTATGGTATTTCCCATTATTTGTCAGCCAGTGACTGTCCCAGATATCTCTGAGCATTTCACAATACGCTTCATAGGACGGCAGTAATGCTTTCGTCACAAAAATTTTTTCTTTATCCATTTTTATTTTCCTTTAAGATTTCCCTGCAAAGTTCAGAAATATTCTCTTCATAGGGATAAACTGCCTGCGCTGCATATGCAAGTTCCTGCGCATACTCTGTCTCTCCAATCAATGCTGACAGATACATTCTGTAATATACAACATATTCATCCTCCGGAAATACTTCTGCAAGTTCTTCCAGCTTTGCAGCAGCCACATCCAGTTTTCCATTCTCTGCTGCCTCCGAAAGAACATCCTCCATCTCATGGATTGTCTGTTCCGGTATCCCTCCTGCAAGTATGCCAATCAGTTCTCTGCGGTCACCTTCCAGCAACTCCCCTTGTTCCTGCCATGTCAGATTTCCAAATGTCGCTTCTCCATCTGTTCCAAGATAATAACGATCCGAAAGAAATTCTCTCCCGAAAAAGTGGATATTTCCTTCATCCAGAACAGCAGATAACAACAAAAAGAATGCATTCTGTTTCCGTTCCCGGCTTTTTAAGTAACTCTGATACAGACGCACCAGCCAGAAGCGACTATATTCAGGAGATTTCAAATCTTCCTCTGTCAGAATTTCTCCAACAAACTGGAATCCACTTCCTGCAATCTCGCCAAAATGCTCTTTAAGATATGTTCCAAGGCGTCTATTTCTAAAAATTTCCTGCATATAACTAATCTTATCTTCTTTTGCCATGACTTTTGACTGCTTGAGACAATTAAAAATATCATACATATGTCCCCAGTGTACTTTTCTCAAATATTCTCTGTTTTCCACTGTATCCATTTCATACTTTTCAAGAAATCCCATTGCTTTTTCATATAAAACATCCGCATCTCCAATTCTTCCTTTTTTTATATTACTATGAAACTGCGAATGCTCAGAAATCTGGTAATAATATAACGGCTCAGAAATGCTTGCAATTTTGTCACAATGCTCCAGGTATCCAAACATCCTCCAGGTATCCTTAGACAAACACAAATTCTCTGGTTCTTCACACACTTCTTCATAATATCTATCATAAATTTCTGTCCGAATCAATTTCCCCCAAAGAGTGCGAAATGCCGGATATGCATACGGAAAATACGATGTCAATTCCCGCCTGGAATTCACATTAAATGGCACAATTTCTCTGGCTCCCACCGCCTGAAGTGTTTCTGCCTGAAAGAACAGACAACCTGCGATAACAAGATCCGCTTCTGCCTCTTTCGCTTTTTTGTACATCTTCTCTGCGAATTCTGGATCCAGTATATCATCGTGATCTATAATCGAAATATACTCACTTTGAAATTGCGGCCACCATCCACGCTCATAATACATTACTCCATCATCTGTCACAAACGGTTTTTTATTTTGTACATAGCTGATCCTTGGATCTTTTTTCATATACTGGCGAATAATCTTATCCGTCCCATCTGTGGACGCATTATTTCTGATAATCAGCCGGATATCTGGCTCGGTTTGCTTACGGATACTCTCGATGGTTCGTCTAATAAATTTCTCACTGTTAAATGCTAACATAAGAAATGTAATTTTTGCTTTTTTCAAGTTCTGTCCTCCTTTTCCTATCTTATTTTTTATATAAGTTTTAAAAGCTTTTCTCTAAGTTTTAACACTTCCAAATCATCCGGTAAAAGTGTCAAAAGCTGCTCTACGACTGGCAATGCCTGTTGATATTGCCCCTGACTGATTATAGTATCAAGCGCCTCTTTCATCTTTCCTCCAAGCAGAATAAGTTCTTCTTTATTTTCACGTTCTAGTTTCACATTCTGCCTGATTTCCCGTACTAATTCATTAATAATACTAGTAAACTCAGGAGAAATTTCCAATAAATCTCTAAATAAACGAATACAATCTACATATTTTTTACTCTCATATAATTCCAGTCCTTCCAACATTCCAATTGCAAAACGTCCTTTTTTAGGAAGTAATATACTATTTTCTTTACAAAACACTTTCTGTTGATAAAACTCACCATAGAATTCCACAACAGCATCACAATATTGCCTAATTTTTCCCAAAAACTCCCTTGCTATCAAACCTTTTTGAAATAGACTCTTCTCTAAAACTTCTTTGCGAAGACATAAAAAATATGCCCGGAAATCTTTTTTAATTTCGCCAATATTTCCTTCTATTCGCTCCGTCTCTTTAAGTTCCATCTCTGAAACTGCCTTTCTTACGCACAACTCCCACGATTCTAAATCTATTTTCTCTATTACCGGCGACAGATCTATCCCATTCTCCAATCCTATCCTAATCAGCTGACTCATTAAATATTCATCTTTAATTTGCTTTGCTGCTACTAAAAAACTCTGTTTTATCTTTTCATTTTCGCCCCTCTTTATCTCATCAATCACTCTCTGCAACAACAGATAAGGGGAGGAATATGTTATCTTCTTTAAAATCGCTTCTATCTTATCTCCAAATTTTTGTCTCCATCGATCTAAGTAAGGATAATATTGTTGCATTTTATGATCTGCTTCCCATGGAAGAAGATTAAAAAAATATTCCGCCTCCATTTCTTTCCCTAATGATAAGGCAGCTACAATGCAATTACATCTCCCTGCATATAAACAACCATCTTCTTTGATTTCTCGCTCTGATATTCCCGGATATTCTTGCTCCTGCCAAAGTTTTACATTCTCATCCATATAAAGAAGTAATTTCTCAAATTTTTCTCCATACAAAAGTGTCTCTTCATATTGTTTTTCCTGCACACACAGATTGATCAATGTACTATATAATTTCAGCTGGATAAGTTCACGCACATGTCCTTTAGACAACATATTTTCAATTTCTTTAATTGCTGTTTTTAAATCTTCTTTTTTCACAAAAATTTGTGCCTGATATGCAATAAACCAATCCTCATAAGTATAATCTTTCTGCTTTTTACAAATCATTCTTCCTATCCTGCAATATTTTTCAACATTCTCCCATTCCTCCTGCACATAATATTCATTTACAAGCTGCGCATAATTCTTCAAATATTCAGGATGTGTCTCAATGTCCTTCAATAACATTGGTATATTTCTTGAAGTCTTCTTTATATTTTTTCCACCATTTTGATTTACATATCCATAATGATGTATATATGACCCTAATCGCTTATACGGAATCCTCATCGGAACAAGCTGTTCATGAATTGGATTCTGAAAATGTAACCCGTCAAATCGGCGCCTGATTCGATATACACAAAATTCAACATACTTTGTTCCCCTCCACTCCTCATAATTTCTAATATTATACGATGCCATATCATATTTTTCGCATTCTCCACTTAAGAAAAAGTTTTCAATCTCCTCTGTATCTTCAAACCACTCATCATCATCCAAATACATAAACCATTCTCCAACAGCTTCTTTCAAACCACAATTCCTTGCTGCTGAAAAATCATCACACCATTCAAACGGCACAATCTTATCTGTATATTTTTCGATAATCTTTCTCACTTCGGGATCTTCTCCCGTAAATACAACAATCAGTTCACTGGGAACTTTTCGTCTTAATTCGCTTAACGAATCTAAACACCGTTCAAGAAACACTTTACGGTCTGATACTAATAGAGAAATACTAAGATGTACTTTCATTTTCAATTTCCTTCCTATTGTCAATATTACTGTCTAAACAGACACTTTCTTTTTCGCACAAAATAATTATGTAAAAAAGAAAGCGCCCATCCAATGGACCAGCGCTTTTCTTTTATATATAGTTACTTTTATCCAATTACTGTAATAACTGAAGAACTCCCTGTGGTACCTGATTTGCCTGAGCAAGCATAGCCTGAGAAGACTGCACAAGAATGTTATTCTTTGTATAAGCCATCATTTCTTTCGCCATGTCTACATCACGGATACGGCTTTCAGCAGCTGTAATATTCTCTGTCTGAACTCCCAGGTTATTGATTGTATGTTCCAGACGATTCTGTAACGCACCAAAATCTGCACGCATGCTTGATACTTTGTCAATTGCCGTATTAATTGTCGTAATTGCATTTTTAGCATTGGCTGCTGTCTTAATATCAAGATTATTAAGTGTTAAAGTTGTCGCATTCATCTGCTCCAGTGTTACTGTAACTGAGTTTCCTGCATCTGCACTTTCTCCTACATGCAAACCTACTGTTGTCTTATTTTCAAATAATTTTGTTCCATTAAAGTTTGAAGTCGTACTGATACGATTAATCTCTTCTGTCAATGCTTTAATTTCTTTCTGCATCTCAGCTCTGTTTGAATCAGAATATGTACCATTGGCAGACTGTGTAGCAAGTTCTACCATACGGTTTAACATAGAGTGAA